>CAMCBY010000023.1 GCA_945873015.1 Klebsiella pneumoniae | reverse complement strand
ATCTTTAGTCCAGGAGAGTTTATGCGTACCGATTTCACGACCATCAGCCCGGAACGGGTCGAAGACCATATCCTGGTGCTGTATCTCGATCGGCCTGAACGTGCCAACGCCATGAACACGCAGATGGGTATCGAATTACGCGCATTCTTTCAGGACATGTATGTCGACCAGGATGACGTGCGGGTCGTGATCGTCACCGGGCGCGGCACCAAGGCCTTTTCCGCCGGTGGTGACCTGAAAGACAGAGATGGCATGACCGACCAGCAGTGGCAGCACCAGCATGCCATCTACGAACAGATGGTAAGGGGACTACGCGATTGTCCAGTGCCGGTGATCTGCGCGGTCAACGGCGCCGCCTATGGTGGAGGATGCGAGTTTGCGTTGGGCTGCGATTTCATCTATGCGGCCAGTCATGCACGCTTTGCATTGACTGAAGTGACCTTGGGCATCATGCCCGGCGCAGCAGGTACCATCAATCTGCCCCATGCAGTCGGCGAACGGCGTGCCCGCGAAATCATCTACACCGGCTCACCGTTCAGCGCAGCGGAAGGTCATGCCTGGGGCTTGATCAATCAAGTGTGCGAAGCCGACTCGTTACTTGAGGAAACCTTGGTGACCGCGAGACGTATCGCCGGCAATGCACCGATTTCCATTCGACAAGCCAAAAAATCCATTGCACTCGCGACCCAGGTCGACCGCAATAGTGCCTACATGTTCGAACTCGAGGCATACAATCGGATGGTGCCGACCGCCGACAGACTTGAAGGTGTGAGGGCATTCAACGAAAAGCGCAAGCCGCGCTTTGAAGGGCGCTGAGCGCGCAGCGGAGGAATAGATATGTCAAAACAACGCGATGTCTGGGTGCGAGAAGTCGGCACCCGCGATGGGCTGCAGAGCATTGCAACCATTTTTTCGACCGAAACAAAACTCGAATGGATACGACTCGAAGCCGCGGCCGGTATGCCGGAGATTGAGGTCGGCTCATTCGTACCCGCGAAGTTACTCCCACAGATGGCCGATAGCGCAGCGGTCGTAGCTGGAGCCAAACAGATCCCAGGTCTCCACGTCTCGGTGCTGGTACCCAATCTACGCGGTGCAGAAAGCGGCATGGCGGCCGGGGCCGATCAATTGAACTATGTACTGTCGGTCTCCGAAGCGCACAGCCGCGCCAACGTGCGCCGCTCCGTGCAGGAATCGATAGACGATTTCGCGCGCATTATCGCTTTGCGCAATTCCAATCCCGACTACAGATCGATACGCGTTGCAGGCGGACTCGCAACCGCCTTCGGTTGCACCATCGCCGGTCCAGTGCCGTTGTCCGAAGTCCTACGTGCTGCGCAAGCTCTGGTGGAACTCGGTGCAGATGAAATCGCCGTTGCCGACACCGTCGGGTACGGCAACCCCACCCAATGCCGTCAGATTTTCCGCGAGGTGATAGCCATCGCTGGTGACATTCCTGTTGCCGCGCATTTTCACGATACCCGCGGCCTTGGACTTGCCAACGTAGTTGCGGCACTGGATGTCGGCGTGCGCCGCTTCGACGCCTCCCTCGGAGGCCTCGGTGGCTGCCCCTACGCCCCAGGCGCAAGCGGCAACGTTGTCATGGATGACTTGGTGTTCATGCTCGAAGCCATGGGCCTCGCGACCGGCGTAGATTTAGATAAGCTGCTCGAAACACGACGCTTCATGGAACAGCATCTTGCAGGGGAGCCCACACGAGGAGCATTTGTGCGGGCTGGTGTACCGAAGGGGTTTGTGGGGGGAATGGGGGATACGATTCCGACCTGCTGAGCGCAGCAAGGTGCTTTCCGATGATAGCGACAAAGCATCACGCCCGCCCGTCGCCCCGTAACTTAGCCTCGGAGGCTATCGATCGTGCGCAGACGCCCGCAGAAATAGCTTCTCGCGATCCGGGAGTTCATGGTCCGACGGGCTGCGCCCGTTTATCTCCGCAGTATTGGAACTACCGTCGGGCGGCGCTTCGTTGCGTGAAGCACGGCAAGCTCACAAACGATTTGCTTTTCAAGATAGCCTGCCGAATTGCGTCGCTCAGCAGGGCTGAGCCCCGTCGTATCGCCGCCGCGTCATCCAGCCAATAGCGAAATAGCCATGCAGTCCAAAATCCAAAACCTCGCATGCCGCAGGAAGTTAATTGCTAGGCGCTCTAGAATTTAGAACGGCTCGCTAGTGCCGCTGAAGAGAATTCGACGTTGCTGCAGCAATTCGCTCCTTAAGCAATGCAATGCTTTCGCTTAAGGCGCCTGTCAGACGCTTCGTCAACTCGACGTGGTCTACCGCCACATCAACCTGCATCCTCTCCATTTGGTGCGCCAAAACCCTTAGTCTTTCTGCCCCCAGTGCGGCTGCGGCGCCTTTTAGGGCGTGCATCGTTTCTTTGAAAGCGATAATGTCGCACTCTTGCTGGAAGCTCGCGGCCTGCCTTATAAGCTCGAAGCTATCGACCTCAAACTCGGTCACCATTTCAAACAGCTCTTGCGGGTCGACACCAATCTGAAGAAGTTCATCAATCTCCGTATGGTCGATAGCCGAAGATAGTTCTGCTAAGTAACTAGCGTCAGTCAGAAGTGGTATTAAGGGATTAGACTGCTCGGCTGAAAAGGCAGCGACGGCGTCCCTGAACTCCTTTGCGCGAAGTGGCTTTGTTAAAAACGCGATCGCGCCACTGGCCTCGGCGGCTTCACGGGCTTCGGCAGTGGCATCCGCAGTGAGAATAATCACCGGGGTTCCGGTGCCATTCGAAACGAATTGGTAAATCTGCACTACTTCGATCCCTGACATACCAGGCATGTGCATATCAATGAAGGCGAGTCCGAATCTACCCTCGTCAAGTGCCGATAAAGCCTCTTCTCCGCTGGAGACGCAAACAACCGAGTGCCCGACGCTCTCCAGCGCCATTTTCGCAGTCGCGAGATTTGTCGGATTGTCATCCGCTAACAAAACGTGAACCGGCAAACTGACCCGTAACGGGGCCAGCGGCTGGTCATTAAGGTATGGAAGGGACGCACTTTCGAGCACGTGCATGCGGCGTAGTTCAAGAGTCGATGACCGCGAAACGGCGCTGTTGAACATCGGATTTTGTACTAGCGCAGGTTCCGCCTCTCCATAGCAGACGTAAAGACGAGGCGGCGGATTTACGCTTATCTTCGAAAAGATCACGTCCTGGTGGCTCAATAACTCGCTGTCGATAAACACTACTCGGCCATCATGCTCAGCAAGAGCGTCCAGAGCCCTGGTACTAACCGATGAGCAACTCCAACCGCTTCCACTAAACGCCGCAGCGTCAGCGGCACTCAAGTCGTTCGGCCCTAGATATACACACTCCCGCGCCGCCTCTGTCGCTCGAAACTCCGAATTGTCTCTGCCCTCCTCATAGGGAATAAGAATTCTGCAGTGAGTTCCGATATTTTCTACAGACTGAAACGAAATTTGCCCCCCGAGAAGGTCGACGTATTGCTTTGTTAAGGTCAAGCCCAATCCGGTTCCCGTATACTTCCGCGCAGCACTGTCATCGCCTAAGGTGAAGGGTTCGAATATGTTCGGCAACAGCTTTGACGATATGCCGATCCCCGTGTCAACCACACTAACTGCCAGCATGGTCTTGTCACCGGATATCTGGTGCACGACCCGCACACTGACGTGCCCAGTCTGTGTGTATTTTACCGCGTTGCCAACCGTGTTGATTAGGATTTCCTGAAGATACTCTCCCGAACTCTTCACCCATGTTGGAATCCTCGCGTCGAAATACCAATAGAATCCAACACCCTTTTGCTGTGCCTTAGGTTCGCAGATGCGCAGGGCAGTTTGAACAACATTAACTACGTTGATCCACTCCCGTTGGCGGACAGGTATCTTCCCTGCGTCTGCGGATGCGACGTCAAGTATCTTGTTCACAAGCCCAAGTAGGTGTTGAGCCGAGTCGCTAATCATCTGCATTTTTTGCTGGCGACTCTCATCGAACGCACGCGCGTTATCTAGGGTTTCGCGAAGCACATCAGAAACGCTGATTATTGCATGCAGCGGAGTACGCAATTCATGGCTCATGTTTGCTATAAAACGTGACCGAGCATCGTTTAAATCGCGGATTCGCTCGAGAACCTCTCGGTGCTTTTTCAACAGAGATGCGGAGTACAGTGGGACCAACACCATCCCCAGATAGTAGGCAAATACAAGCTCGCGGCTTCCTCGCAAGTATTCGTTATGCAGCAGTGCGATGGAGAAGAAGACAGCAGCGACTGCAAGGGTGAAATAGAGATACTTAACTCCGAATCGATATCCGTACCCAATAATGGAGTTTAAATATACTGGGAACAGGATCACCCCAAAGCTATCCGATATCGCGGTGTAGCTTGAGATCGCACCGATGTCTGCAAATATGCTGATTATCCTCGACGCGATAAGAGCCGCGGAGTCGGGAGCCACTCGCTGGATAAAGAAATACGTCCAGCCATAAGCCAGCAAAGAGAACGTCCAATAGGAGAATGCGAGCGTGAAGTACTTGTAATGAAGCGCTTCAATAGGGGATGAGGCTGGAGCATTGACATAGGACCAGACGACAACGGCAGACACGAAAGCTACTCGGACAAATGCCTGATCCAGGTCACTAGGCCGAATGTCGAGATTTGCAGTTGACGCCATTAACTGCGTACCGAATCAATGCAACCTCGTGAGCATGAATGCGGTTTTCGATCTTCCATTTTCCTTAAGTCTCCATTCCCTTGAAATCACCCTTCACAGCAGGAGGCCTACACACGCGCAGTAGACACGGAGCGTCGCGAATGCACGGTCTGCTTTGATTTCGGTCGACTGGCACCTGAATGCATTGTTGCTCTGCCCAGTCGTTACGGTTCTCGCTAGTGAAAGAGCACATATTCGCCGTTGTATTAATTCGAGGCTTCCCTTCCAGCTACCCCACGAATTCGCATCAAGTCCGGAGACGCAAAAGCCGGGGTCAACCCGGCTTCGATACTCTCATATGCGCTGCGGCTTACTCAACCGTAGCCACTTCTCCTGCGTCGGCCGCTAATGGCCTGTCTACCAGTTCCACGATCGCCATTGGCGCTTTGTCACCGGCACGGAATCCGCATTTGAGAATGCGCAGGTACCCGCCTGGGCGTTCCTGGTAGCGGGGACCCAGTTCGTTGAAAAGCTTGGTCACGATCTCTCGGTCGCGAAGACGGTCGAACGCCAGGCGCCGCTTTGCAACCGAATCCGTGCGAGCGAGCGTGATGAGCGGCTCTGCGGCGCGACGCAGCTCTTTGGCTTTCGGTAGCGTCGTACGGATTACTTCGTGACGCAGCAGCGACACCGCCATGTTCTGCATCATCGCTTTGCGGTGGGCACTGGTGCGGCTGAGGCTGCGCCCGCTATTAGAATGTCTCATGAATCGTCTGCCTTATTTGCCTGGCGCGGTCAGATGGCCGCGCGTTCGCCCTCGTAGAGGCCGGCTGGCGGCCAATTTTCCAAACGCATGCCAAGGGATAACCCGCGCGCCGCGAGAACATCTTTGATTTCTGTCAAAGACTTCTTACCGAGATTCGGGGTCTTGAGCAGTTCGACTTCGGTTCGCTGAATCAGGTCACCGATATAGTAAATGCTCTCTGCTTTAAGGCAGTTCGCCGAGCGCACCGTCAGTTCAAGGTCATCTATTGAACGGAGCAGGATAGGGTCTACTTCCGCTTGCGGGCCGGGCTTAACGTGCTCGCTTTCATCTGTCGTAATATCGACAAACACAGCTAACTGGCTTCGCAGGATTGTCGCCGCTTCCTTGACCGCAGTTTCCGGGTCAATCGTGCCATTGGTCTCAATGGTCAGAATCAGCTTGTCGAGATCGGTCTGCTGCTCAACGCGCGCACTCAACACTTCATACGCGCAACGCCGAACCGGACTAAACGACGCATCCAGCTTTAAGCGACCGATCGCCTGGTCCGCGTCCTCGCTGGTTTCCCGCGCGGTCGAGGGCTGGTAACCGCGACCGCGCGCAATGCGCAAGGTCATGTTCAATTCGCCGTTGTCGCTCAGCGTCGCGATATGGTAGTCCGGGTCGACTATCTCAATATCGTGGTCCAGGACGATGTCGCGCGCCGTCACTCGGCCCGGACCGCGTCGGTTCAAAGTGATGCTCGCTTCGTCACGGGCATGCATGTTGATCGCAAGCCCTTTGAGATTGAGCAGAATATCGGTCACATCTTCCTGCACGCCCTCGATAGTGGTGTATTCGTGCAGCACGTTCTCGATTTCTACTTCAACGATTGCGCTGCCCGTCATCGATGACAACAGTACGCGACGCAAAGCATTACCAAGAGTGTGGCCGAAGCCCCGGTTGAGGGGTTCGATCGTAATGCGAGCGGCGCGCGGGCCCACCTGCTGCACCTCGACAATCTTCGGCTTCAACAACTCGTTCAATGCTGACGCCATAAGGCAATCTCCTTAAACAGATTACTTCGAATACAACTCGACGACGAGCGATTCATTGATATCGGCGGGTAGGTCCGCACGTTCCGGCGCTGCCTTGAAGCGTCCCTCCATCTTCTTGGAGTCCACCTCAACCCATTCCGGGAAGCCGAGTTGCTCTGCGATCGCCAAGGAGTCGGCGATCCGAACCTGCTTCTTGGAGCGCTCACGAACTGCAATCACGTCGTTCGGCGAGACCTGATAAGACGGGATATTCACGCTCTTGCCGTTTACCAGAATGGCTTTATGGCCAACCAGCTGCCGGCATTCGGCTCGCGTCACGCCAAAACCCATGCGGTAAACTACGTTGTCCAGCCGGCATTCGAGCAACTGGAGCAAGTTCTCGCCGGTGGCACCCTTGCGTTTGGCCGCCGTGGCATAGTAGTTGCGGAACTGCCGCTCGAGGATGCCGTAGATAAAACGCAGCTTCTGCTTTTCCCGCAACTGAATCGCGTAGTCCGACTGGCGACGACCGCGGTTGTCACCGTGCTGGCCAGGCTGCTTTTCAAGGTTGCACTTAGTTTCTATCGGTCGTGCGCGGCTTTTCAGCCCCAGGTCCATGCCCTGACGCCGGCTCAACTTGCACTTTGGTCCAATGTAACGCGCCATCTGCTTACACCCTTCGCTTCTTAGGCGGCCGACATCCGTTGTGTGGAATCGGCGTAACGTCGGTAATGTTGGTAATTTTAAAGCCTGCCGAATTCAGTGAGCGGACAGCAGACTCGCGCCCCGGCCCCGGCCCCTTCACGAACACGTCAAGATTCTGCATGCCGTACTCGTCACGCACAGTCGAGAGCTTTTCTGCTGCGACCTGTGCCGCGAACGGCGTGCTCTTACGTGAACCACGGAAGCCACTGCCACCAGCGGTCGCCCACGCCAGGGTATTACCTTGGCGGTCGGTGATAGTGATGATGGTGTTGTTGAAGGACGCGTGAATATGGGCCACGCCGTCAATGACGGTACGCTTGACCTTCTTCTTCACGCTGCGCTGAGCTTGTGCCATAACTGAATCCCAACCTTACTTCTTGACCATGCGACGCGGGCCCTTTCGGGTGCGCGCATTGGTCCGCGTACGCTGGCCGCGGACTGGCAGGCCACGGCGATGACGGACACCGCGGTAGCAACCGAGATCCATCAGGCGCTTGATGTTCATGCTGACCTCGCGGCGCAGGTCACCTTCCACAGGGAACTTGCCAACCGCGGAGCGTAATGCCTCCAGCTGGCCTTCCGTAAGGTCCTTGATCAGCGAATCGGGCGGCACACCGGTCTCGGCGCAAATGGTCTTTGCGCGCGTACGGCCGATACCGTAGATCGACGTCAACGCGATGACCGCATGCTTGCGATCAGGAATGTTTACTCCAGCTACGCGAGCCATAGCCTGTTCCTCTCAACTTTCATTCCGATGTTCAACCCTGGCGTTGTTTGTGTCGGGGATCTTTGCAGATCACGCGCACTACGCCTTTGCGCTTGATAACTCTGCAATCCCGGCAAATGCGTTTGACTGAAGCCTGCACTTTCATTTTCGATTCCTCTCGTCCGGCACTTCACCGGCGCCCGTAACCCTTGAGGTTCGCCTTCTTCATCAGCCCCTCATATTGGTGCGACATCAAGTGCGCTTGCACCTGAGCCATGAAGTCCATTACCACCACCACAATAATCAGGAGCGATGTTCCACCGAAGTAGAACGGAACATTCAGCTCTAGAATCAGAAATTCGGGCAGCAGGCAAACCAGCGTGATGTAGATGGCGCCGGCAACCGTGAGCCGCGTCATCACTCCGTCTATGTATCGCGCCGTCTGTTCACCCGGTCTTATGCCTGGGATGAACGCTCCCGATTTCTTCAAGTTGTCCGCCATTTCTTTCGGATTGAATACCAACGCGGTATAAAAAAACGAAAAGAAGACGATCGCCGCGGCATACAACATCACATACAGTGGTTGACCCGGCGACAACGTGCTGCTTATGTCACGCAGCCAATCCATTCCCTCTGCGTTCGCAAACCAGCCGGCGATTGTAGCCGGAAACAGGATGATGCTGGAGGCGAATATCGGCGGAATGACACCCGCCATGTTCAGTTTGAGCGGCAAATTAGTCGATTGGCCACCGTAAGTCTGTCGGCCGCGCTGCTGCTTCGCGTAATTCACCGTGATACGCCGCTGTGCGCGTTCCACGAAAACCACCAGACCGGTCACTGCAGTCGCAAGGACGAACAATCCGAGCACAACCAGAAGCGACAGCTCTCCGGTACGCGACAATTCCAGCGTGCCGGCGATTGCATTGGGTAGCCCCGCCACGATGCCAGAAAAAATGATCATCGAGATGCCGTTGCCAATACCGCGTTCCGTGACCTGTTCGCCTAGCCACATCAAAAACAGCGTGCCGGTCACCAAGGTCGCGACGCAGGTGATCTTGAATGCGATGCCGGGCGAAATCACCAGGTGCATTCCAGCGACAGTCTGCTGCTCCAGCATGATCGACACGCCGGTTGCCTGGAAAAGGGCCAACACGACGGTGAAATACCGTGTGTACTGCGTAATCTTGCGACGGCCGGACTCGCCTTCTTTTTTAAGCTGCTCCAGCTTAGGGCTCACCACCGACATCAATTGAATGATGATGGAGGCAGAGATGTACGGCATGATCCCGAGCGCAACCACCGAGAAACGCTGCAGTGCGCCGCCCGAGAACATGTTGAACATGTCCAGGATCGAACCCGCCTGCTGGTCGAACAGCGCGTTCAGCGCGGTCGCATTGATACCAGGCACGGGAATGTGTGAGCAAATGCGGAATACCAGCAGGGCACCGAGCAGGAACAGGAAACGGCTGCGAAGCTCGGTGAGCCTGCCGAGCCCTGCTACCCCACCTGGAATTTTTGCTGCCGCAGTCGCCACGCTCAGTCTTCCACTTTACCGCCAGCGGCTTCGATCGCTGCACGCGCGCCTTTGGTGACACCGAGGCCTTTGATCGTGACGGCCTTGTCGATGGCCCCCGACAAAATGACCTTCACCGTAAGGGTATGGTGACGCACCAGACCAGCGGCCTGCAGAGCGATGAGGTCTATCGGGTTGGCTTCGACGGCATTCAATTCATGCAGGCGCACTTCGTCATTGAAGCGGAGTGCAAGCGAACGAAAACCAAATTTCGGCAGGCGACGCTGCAACGGCATCTGGCCGCCTTCAAAGCCGACCTTGTGGTAACCGCCCGCGCGCGATTTCTGGCCCTTGTGTCCACGGCCCGCGGTTTTGCCGAGGCCTGAGCCGCCGCCGCGACCGAGACGCTTACGCGCCTTCTTGGCGCCCGCCGCCGGCTTTAACGTATTAAGACGCATGATTTACTGCTCCTGGACCTGAACCATGTAGTAGATCTTGTTGATCATGCCGCGGTTCTCCGGCGTATCCGCGACTGAAACCGTCTGCCACATGCGGCGCAGACCGAGACCGCTGGCACAGGCCTTATGGTCGGGTAAGCGACCATTCAAGCTTTTGCACAGAGTGACGTTCAACTGCTTGGCCACGTTCATTACCCTCGAATCTGTTCGACCGACATGCCGCGCTTGGCGGCCATCTGGTCGGGGGACGCCATGCCTTTCAAGCCGTTGATAGTGGCACGCACGACATTGATCGGGTTGCTGGTGCCAATGCACTTTGCGAGAACGTTATGCACGCCCAACACTTCAAACACTGCACGCATAGCGCCGCCGGCGATAATGCCAGTACCTTCCGAAGCAGGCTGCATGTAGACCTTGGCGGCGCCGTGCTCACCCATCAACGGGTACTGCAGGGTTGAGCCATTGAGCGCCACGCGATTCATGTTCTTACGCGCGTTCTCCATCGCCTTCTGAATCGCAACCGGCACTTCGCGCGCCTTGCCACGACCGAAACCGACTCGTCCTGCACCATCACCAACGACCACCAGCGCTGAGAAACCGAAGATCCGGCCACCCTTCACCACTTTGGCGACCCGGTTTACCGAAATCAGCTTTTCCAGATAGCCTTCGTTGTTATCGGAGCTGCTCTGATTGTGACTAACGCTCATTCTTCCAACTCCTAGAACTTCAGGCCGCCTTCACGGGCAGCGTCGGCCAAGGCCTTGACGCGGCCGTGATATTTGAAACCGGAGCGGTCGAACGCCACCTCGGCGATGCCGGCCGCCACTGCGCGCTCGGCAATGAGTTTGCCTACTGAAACTGCCGCCGCGATGTTGCCACCGTGTTCGCCCGTGGCACGGAAGTCCTTCTCCACCGTCGACGCCGTGACCAGCACAGCATTGCCCTCGGGGGCGATGATCTGTGCATAGATATGGCGCGGTGTGCGATTGATACACAGGCGCACGGCACGCAGTTCGCGAATCTTGGCGCGGGCCTTGCGCGCGCGGCGCAGGCGCGATTCTTTTTTCTCACTGGCCATGACTTAACTCTTCTTCGCTTCTTTCTTGACGATGACTTCGCCGCCGTAGCGAACACCCTTGCCTTTGTAGGGTTCGGGTCTGCGGTAGGCGCGAATGTTAGCCGCGACCTGACCAACCTGCTGCTTATCGACGCCCTTGACCAGAATTTCGGTTTGGGTCGGGGTTTCGATGGTTATGCCTTCCGGAATCGCGTATTCAACCGGATGGGAGTAGCCGAGCGACAGGTTGAGTTTCTGACCCTGGACCTGCGCGCGATAACCCACGCCGACGATTTCGAGCTTGCGCGTGAAACCGGCTGACACGCCCGTGACCATGTTGTTCAACAGCGCGCGCGTGGTACCCGACAGTGCGTTGGAAGCCTGGCTCGCGTTATTGGCGGACACGTTTAACACGCCGTCCTCCAACGCCACCGACACCAGGACGTGCACAACATGTTCCATCGTGCCTTTCGCACCCTTGACGCTGACCGATTGCCCCGCGATCGTCACTTCGACCCCGGACGGCAACGGAATCGGCATTTTCCCGACTCTAGACATCTCGCTACGACCTTAATAAACGGAACAGATGATTTCGCCGCCGATGCCCTGCGCTCGCGCTTCGCGATCGCTCATCAGCCCCTTCGACGTCGATACAATCGCGACGCCCAAGCCTCCAATAATGGAAGGCAACTGGTCCTTGGTTTTGTAAATGCGCAAGCCGGGCCGGCTGACACGCCACACGCGCTCGATGACCGGCTTGCCGCGGAAGTATTTGAGTTCGATGTGCAACTGCTTGGTCGCACCCTCACCCTCGACCCGGTAGTCGGTGATGTAACCTTCATTCTTCAGCACTTCGGCGATGGCGGACTTGCGCTTGGATGCCGGCATCGCGACGTCGCGCTTGGCACGGGCCTGCGCGTTGCGGATGCGAGTCAACATATCGCCAATGGGATCTTGCATGCTCATATCAGTACCTTCCTCGCCCGCTTACCAACTGGCCTTGACCAGACCAGGCACATGCCCCTGCATCGCCAAGCGACGCAGTTCGTTGCGGCCAAGCCCGAACTTGCGGTAATAGCCGTGAGGACGACCGGTCAGGCGGCAACGATTGCGACCACGCACCGGGCTCGAGTCGCGCGGCAGTTTCTGCAAACGCAGACGCGCCTCTTCGCGGTCCTCATAGGAGCGGTCTTCATCTTTAATGATCGTCTTGAGTTCCGCGCGCCTCTTGGCGAACTTCTTCGCCAGTTCCGTACGCTTCACTTCACGATTGACCATGGATTTCTTAGCCATGTGCCTGCCCTTAGGTCCTCAACGGGAAGCGGAACGCTTCCAACAATGCCCGGCCTTCTTCGTCGGTACGGGCGGTAGTGGTAATGCAGATGTCCATGCCCCGCAGAACATCGATTTTGTCGTAATCGATTTCCGGGAAAATGATCTGCTCTTTGATACCCATGCTGTAGTTACCACGGCCGTCGAAGGCGCGGCCATTCAGGCCACGGAAGTCCCGAATGCGCGGTATCGCGATGTTGATCAGGCGGTCCAGGAACTCATACATACGCGCGCGGCGCAGCGTCACCTTGCAGCCAATCGGCCATTCTTCACGGATTTTGAAGCCCGCGATCGATTTGCGCGCGAGGCACACCACCGGCTGCTGGCCTGAAATTGCCTTCATGTCGCCGACCGCATGGTCGATGATCTTCTTGTCGCCAACAGCTTCGCCGAGGCCCATGTTGAGGGTCACTTTGGTGATGCGCGGCACCTGCATCGCGGACTGATAGCTGAACTGGTCGCTCAGCTTCTTAATCACGACGTCGCGGTAATGTTGTTCCAGTCTGGTCATTGCAAAACTTCCCGATTACACGTCCACGACTTCGCCGTTGGACTTGAAAAACCGCACCTTGCGGCCGTCCTCCAGCACGCGAATGCCGACCCGGTCCGGTTTCTGCGTCATCGGGTTGAACAGCGCCACATTCGAGATCTGCAGCGGTGCTTCCTTCTCGACGATGCCACCGGCAATACCGGCCTGGGGATTGGGGCGCGTATGTCGCTTCACGACATTAATGCCTTCAACCAGCACACGGTCGTCCGCATACACTCGCACTACCGTGCCGCGCTTGCCGCGATCGCGCCCGGTCAGGACGGCCACGGTGTCACCTTTTTTGATCTTGTTCATTGCTTACTCCGACCTTGCGCCGCTTACAGCACTTCCGGCGCCAATGACACGATGCGCATGAACTTCTCGCCACGCAGTTCGCGCGTCACGGGCCCGAAAATGCGGGTGCCGACCGGCTGCAACTGCTTGTCCAGAAGAACCGCCGCGTTGCCATCGAAGCGAATCGTCGAACCGTCAGGGCGTCGTACACCCTTGCGGGTCCGCACCACGACGGCGTTGAAAACATCGCCTTTCTTGACCTTACCGCGCGGCACCGCTTCCTTGATGCTGACCTTGATGACGTCGCCAATGTTGGCGTACCGACGGCGCGAGCCGCCCAGCACCTTGATGCACATCAGTCGGCGCGCGCCGCTGTTGTCCGCGGCGTCGAGCATGCTTTGCATCTGAATCATGACTTACTCCAATCCGTAATCCGGCAGTGCCAAGGCTTAAACGCGCGTTGCGCGTTCAATGACCCGGGCCAGGCGCCAGCTCTTGTTCTTCGACAGCGGACGGCACTCTTCGATGGCGACAGTGTCGCCCTCGTTGCACTCGTTGTTCTCGTCGTGTGCGAGCAGCTTGGTCGACTTGCGCACGTACTTGCGATAAAGCGGATGCTCAACGCGTCGCTCGATTACGACCGAGATGGTTTTGTCCATCTTGGTGCTGGCAACGACGCCCGTCAGCGTTCTCGCGGTCTTGGTCTGTTCGCTCATTTCACACTACCTGCAGCAACATCGCTCTTCTGCTTGATGATGGTCTTGATGCGCGCGATGTCGCGGCGCGTCTCACGCACGTCGGTTGAACGCGGTGGCTGACCAGAACCCGCCTGCATGCGCATGTTGAACTGTTTGCGACGCAGTTCCAGCAGCAGCGCCGTTAGTTGGGCGCCATCCTTTTCACGTAATTCGTTCGCTTTCATCACAGCACCGTACGAATAGCAAAAGTGGTACGAACAGGCAGCTTGGCGGCAGCCAGACGCATTGCCTCGCGCGCCTGGTCCTCCGGCACACCTTCCATTTCGTAAAGCACCGTACCGGGCTTGATCTGGGCGACCCAGTACTCAACGTTACCCTTGCCCTTGCCCTGGCGGACTTCGAGAGGCTTCTTCGAAATCGGCTTGTCCGGAAACACACGAATCCAGACTTTCGCGCCACGCTTCACGAAACGGGTGATGGCACGGCGCGCTGCTTCTATCTGACGCGCGGTGATGCGGCCGCCGGTGGTCGCCTTGAGGGCGAATTCACCGAAGCTGACACGGTTTCCGCGCTGGGCGAGGCCGCGGTTGCGGCCCTTCATCTGCTTGCGGAATTTTGTATTTTTAGGTTGCAGCACTGTCTATGCTCCTGCCGGTAGGCGCCGGCCTCAGGCCGCCGAGGTCTCGCCGTCGGCGGTGTCGCCGATCGGACCCGGGCGCACGATTTCGCCCTTGAATATCCAAACCTTGACGCCAATCACGCCATAAGTCGTATTTGCTTCGGCAAAACCGTAGTCGATGTCAGCACGCAAGGTGTGCAGCGGCACGCGCCCCTCGCGGTACCATTCGGTACGGGCGATTTCAGCGCCGTTCAAACGACCGGCGACGTTAATCTTGATGCCCTGCGCACCGAGGCGCATGGAATTCGAAACCGCACGTTTCATCGCGCGGCGAAACATGATGCGCCGCTCAAGCTGCTGGGCGACCGACTCAGCAACCAGATATGCGTCCAGCTCCGGCTTACGAATTTCCTCGACACTGATGTGCGCCGGCACCTTCATCAAAGCCGTGACCTGCTTGCGCAGTGACTCGATGTCTTCACCCTTTTTGCCGATCACGATACCCGGGCGCGCGGTATGAATGATGATGCGGGCGTTGTTGGCCGGACGCTCGATCTGGATGCGACTCACCGACGCATGCGCAAGCTTCTTACGCAAGAACGCACGGACCGCCAGATCATTGTTCAGGTAGTTCGCGTAGTTCTTGGTATCTGCGTACCAGGTCGAGGTCCAATCCTTGACGATGCCTAAGCGAATGCCGTACGGATGTACTTTCTGTCCCATTTTCCTACTGCCCCACTTGCTCGACCCACACGGTCACATGGCACGTGCGCTTCATGATTTTGGCCGCGCGCCCGCGTGCTCGTGCCCGCCAGCGCTTCATGGTCGCACCTTCATCTACCATGATGGTGCTGACTTTCAGCTCATCGACATCAGCACCGTCGTTGTGCTCAGCGTTCGCAATCGCGGACTCCAGCACCTTCTTGACGAGCGCGGCGGCCTTCTTGTTGCTGAAGGTCAGAATGTTGATCGCCTTTTCGACACGCTGGCCGCGAATCAGATCCGCCACCAGGCGAACCTTTTGCGCGGCCATACGCGCGTTTCTCAATTTAGCTACAGTCGCCATGTCTGCTTGATCCTTAGCGCGCCTTCTTGTCGGCCACGTGGCCACGGAACGACCGCGTCGGCGCGAATTCGCCGAGCTTGTGCCCGACCATGTTTTCGTTGACGTACACCGGCATGTGCTGGCGGCCGTTGTGGACGGCGATGGTCAAGCCAACCATGTCCGGCGCGACCATTGAGCGGCGTGACCAGGTCTTGATCGGACGCTTGTCGTTGCGCGCGCGCGCTTCTTCCACCTTTTTCAAAAGGTGGTGGTCGATGAACGGACCTTTGCGTATGGAACGGGCCATAAAGCTCTCCGCGACTACTTCTTGTTACGCCGACGTACGATGAGACCATCGGTACGTTTGTTGTGGCGTGTCTTGTGACCTTTGGTCGGCGTGCCCCACGGGCTGACCGGATGACGGCCACCCGAGGTGCGACCTTCACCACCACCGTGCGGATGGTCTACCGGGTTCATCGCCACACCGCGAACGGTCGGGCGCACACCGCGCCAGCGTTTCGCACCGGCCTTGCCGAGCGAACGCAACGAATGTTCCTGATTGCCGACTTCGCCAATGGTGGCGCGGCACTCAATCGGCACCTTGCGCATTTCGCCCGAGCGAAGCCGCAGGGTGGCATATGCACCTTCACGCGCCACGTACTGGATGGCGGCACCGGCGCTACGACCGAGCTGCGCGCCCTTACCGGGTTTGAGCTCCACGCAGTGGATCAGCGCACCGACCGGCATGTTGCGCAGCGGCAGGCAGTTGCCTGCAACGATCGGCGCATCGGCACCGGAGCGTAGCTTGCTGCCGGCCTTCACACCTTTCGGTGCGATGATGTAACGACGTTCGCCGTCCTCGTACAGCACCAGCGCAATATGCGCCGAACGGTTCGGATCGTATTCAAGTCGCTCGACGATGGCATTGATGCCGTCCTTGTCGCGACGGAAGTCGATCATGCGGTAGTGCTGCTTGTGACCGCCGCCACGATGACGCACCGTAATGCGTCCCTGGTTATTACGGCCCGAGTTACGCGACTGCGACTCCAACAGAGGCGCGTAGGGAGCGCCTTTGTGCAGGTCCGGCGTGGCGACTCGAACCACACTGCGGCGACCGGGAGAGGTCGGTTTAGCTTTGAATAATGCCATGGCTATTGCTCCGCCCTTACTCGCCGCCGACGAAATTGATTTCGAAGCCTTCTTTCAGCTTCACGAAGGCCTTCTTCCAGTTACTACGCAGACCCGCGCGACCTTTGAAGTTGCGCGTCCGTGCATGCACCATGGAGGTCGTCACGTGCTCGACCTCGACTTTGAACAGTTGCTCGACCGCCGCCTTGATCTCTGGCTTGGTCGCATCGTTCAAAACCTTGAACATGTACTGGCGGTGGAGGTCGGCAACGCGCGCGCCCTTCTCCGACAGCTTGGGCTCGACGAGCACCTGTAACAAACGTTCCTGATTCATTTGAACATCGCCTCGAGGCCGGCCAGCGCCTTCTGCGTGACCACGACCTTGTCGTAGGAAATCAGCAGCACCGGGTCAATAGCACTGACGTCCGCCATGCCGATGTGCGGAATATTGCGCGCTGCCAGAAACAGATTCTCGGTAATCTCGTCGCACACGATCAGTACATCGTTGACACCGAGTTTATTCAGTGCAGCCAACGCGAGCTTGGTCTTAGGCTCAGCCAACTGGAAGTCATCGACCACCAACAGACGATCCTGACGCACCAGTTCCGAAAGGATCGAGCGCAGTGCACTGCGATACATCTTGCGGTTGACCTTCTGCGAATAGTCGCGCGGACGGGCCGCAAACGTCACACCGCCACCGCGCCACAACGGGCTGCGCGTGGTGCCGGCGCGGGCACGGCCGGTACCCTTCTGGCGCCACGGCTTGCGACCACCACCGGCGACGTCCGCCCGTGATTTTTGCGCTTTGGTGCCGCTACGTGCCGCGTTCATATAAGCCGTCACCACCTGGTGGATAAGAGGCTCATTGAAGTCGTTGCCGAACACTTCGTCCGACAGCGCGACGCTGCTCGCCGCTGCGTTGGATGAGATCGATTGAACTTGTAATTCCATGATTGCTATTTCAGCTACGCCTTGACCGCCGGGCGGACGATCACTTCGCCACCCTTGGAACCGGGCACCGCGCCTTTGATCAACAGCAGATTGCGTTCGACATCGACGCGTACTACTTGAAGACTCTGCACGGTGCGCTGCTTGTCACCCATGTGACCCGCCATCTTTTTACCTTTAACCACGCGACCAGGGGTCTGACACTGGCCGATAGAACCCGGCACGCGATGCGATACCGAGTTACCGTGGGAGGCGTCCTGCGAGCTGAAGTTGTGACGTTTGATAGTACCGGCGAAACCCTTGCCGATGCTCGTTCCGGTCACATCCACATACTGGCCGGCTTCAAAAAAGTCGACCTTCAACTCGGAACCGACGTTCAGTTCAGGCTCATTGGCACCGCCGAGACGGAACTCCCATAAACCGCGACCGGCACCTGTGCCTGCCTTCTTGAACTCACCGGCGATTGCGCGATTGACGCGATTCTGCGCCTTCTCACCACAGGTCACCTGGACCGCGCTGTAGCCGTCCGAGTCAGGAGTCTTCACGCGCGTCACGCGATTCGGCTCGACTTCGACGACGGTCACCGGGGTCGACGCGCCATCTTCAGTGAAGATTCGCGTCATGCCGCACTTGCGTCCAATCAATCCAAGGCTCATGCCTGCTCTCCAACTCGCCTAGTTCAACTTGATCTGGACATCAACGCCAGCGGCGAGATCCAGCTTCATCAGTGCGTCAACCGTCTTGTCAGTCGGATTGACGATGTCGAGCAAACGCTTGTGAGTGCGGATCTCGTATTGATCGCGCGCGTCTTTGTTGACGTGCGGTGAGATCAGAACGGTAAAGCGTTCTTTCTTCGTGGGCAGAGGTATCGGGCCCTTCACTTGGGCACCCGTCCGCTTGGCCGTTTCGACGATCTCCTTGGTCGACTGATCAATCAGTCGATGGTCGAACGCCTTGAGCCTGATTCTGATTACTTGCTGATTCATCGCGTGTTCCGATGACCTTCTAATTCAAAAATTGAGTAACAGTTAGGTCGCGCGCCTACTCGAGAATCTTGCTGACCACGCCGGCGCCGACAGTGCGGCCACCTTCACGGATTGCAAAGCGCAGACCATCTTCCATCGCGATCGGGTTGATCAGCTTCACCGTCACCTTGACGTTGTCGCCGGGCATCACCATCTCGACGCCC
>CAMCBY010000022.1 GCA_945873015.1 Klebsiella pneumoniae | reverse complement strand
TTCAGAAAACGAATCTTGCGGAGTCGCCCGCCGCCGAAATCCCGTTCGACGGTGTCGCGCGCAAGCCGAGTGCCTCGGCGCGTTTTGCCACCTTCCAACTGTCGGCCGCGGTGGCGAGTTCGATGGCGAACTCCATGAGCGGTCCTTCAATAGGATTTTGGCAGGCCGAGTACCCGCTCGGCGATGTAACACAGCATCAAGGCCGGGCTAATCGGCGCAATACGATGAATCAATACTTCGCGCAGCAGCCGCTCAACGTGATATTCCTTCGCATAACCCATGCCGCCGTGGGTCATGACCGCATTGGTGCAGGTGCTGAAGGCCGCTTCGGCAGCGAGATATTTGGCGCTGTTGGCTTCGGCGCCGCATTCTTCGTTGTGGTCGTACAGCGCGGCGGCCTTCATGGCCATGAGATTGGCCGCTTCGAGTTCCATCCAGTTTTTCGCGAGTGGATGCTGAATGGCCTGGTTCATGCCGATGGGTCGATCAAACACGACCCGTTGATTCGCGTAATTGACAGCTCGCCCGAGCGCGGCGCGACCCAAGCCCACCAGGCCCGCCGCGATCAGGATACGTTCGGCATTGAGACCGGCGAGCAGATAACGGAAACCCTTGCCCTCCTCGCCGATACGATGCGCGACCGGCACCGGCAGGTCGTCGAAGAACAACTGATTGGAATCGACGCAGGCGCGCCCCATCTTTTCAATCTTGCGCACCTCGACATAACGCCGGTCGAGATCGGTATAGAACAAAGACAGTCCGTCCATCGGCTTGGCGGTCTCACCGATAGGCGTAGTGCGGGCGATGAGCATGATCTTGTTGGCGACCTGGGCGGTCGAGATCCAGACCTTCTCGCCGGAAATGAGATAGTGATCGCCTGTGCGCACCGCGCGGGTTTTTAAACGCGTGGTGTCGTGACCGGTGCTCGGTTCGGTGACGCCGAAGCAGGCGATGTCGTCGCGCCGCACGATGCGCGGCAACCACGCGTTTTTCTGTTCTTCATTGCCATGCACGATGATGGGTTTGGCGCCGAACAGGCCGATGCCGATAGCCGACACGCCGCTGTTGGCGGCGCCCGATTCGGAAATAGCCTGCAATACCAACGCGGCTTCGGTGACGCCGAGGCCGCTGCCGCCGTATTGCTCCGGCACCGCGATGCCGATGAAACCGGCGTCGGCCAGCGCGCGGCAAAAGTCTTCTGGAAATTCGCCGCTGTTGTCGCGCGCCAGCCAGTAGTGTTCGTCGAAGCGTTTGCACAGTTCCAGCACCGCCTCGCGGATCTGGCGCTGTTCCATCGTCAGCTCGAAATTCATCGCGTCTCCCCCCGCAGATCGATCTCCGCCGCGTCGCGACCCTACTTGTAGTGCGGCACACGTTTCTCGCGGAACGCTGCCACGCCCTCGGCGAAATCGGCGCTGGCGCGCACCTCGTCGCCAAGCACCTGTTCAGCCCCTTCCTGCGAGAGCGCCAGTTCGGCGCTGCAGGCGGTGACGTGGCGTTTGACCGCCTGCACCGCGACCGGACTATTGGCTGCGATCAGCTCCGCAATCGCCAGTGCGCGCGGCAAGACCTGCTCGGCCGCCACCACTTCATTGATGAGGCCGATACGCGCAGCTTCGCTGGCCTCGACCATCTCGGCGGTCAGCAGCAGCTTCATGGCATGCACGAAGCCAATCTGATGCACGAGCTTGGCGGTCGCGCCGCCGAACGGATAGATGGCCCACTTCACTTCCGGCAGACCAAACTTGGCATGGCTGGCGGCGACACGGATATCGCAGGACAGCATCAACTCCACACCGCCACCGGCGCATACGCCGTTGACCGCCGCGATGATGGGTTTGGGATAGGACGAGGTCTTGAGCAGCGCGCGGTTGATCATGCGCGCCATTTCCTCGCTTGCGCTCAAGTCACCACTGACGTCGGCACCGGCGCAGAACGCCTTGTCACCGGCGCCGGTCAGCACGATGGCGCGCACATCCGAGGTTTCGAGGCTGTCCCACACCGCTACCAGTTCTTTCATGTCGGCGCGGCTCATGGCATTACGTTTGGCCTGGTTGTCGATGCTGACCAGCGCGATATGAGGATTGGGGTAGGTGACGGTGATGGACATGCTTAGGGCTCCCGGGCTGTGTGAAAAGCATGGCGATGGTAGAGCCTGGGCGCGGCGACTGAAACCCTCGATGGGGGTGGGCGAATTCTTTCCGCTGGCGCAGAGCTCCGTGCTGCTCGTTTGTGGGTCTGATCCACAGTGATGTAAACCGCAGGGGAATCTCGCCGCGCCGATCTCTGCGTTATTCTATGGAGCCACGACCTAATGGCCCGACATGACCGACATCCGCCGTCGCATCCTCACTGGCCTCGCGCTCGAACGCACGCCGGGTTTCAACTATTCCGGCAATTTCTTAGGGGTGCGTTTCCCGCTCAAAAGCCCGGCGCGGGTTGAGGTGGAGATGGACTCCGGGGCGCATAACGAGGATGAGCAGGGTGGCGTCGATATCGCCGCCGTCAGCCTCATGGCAGATGTCGCCATGGGCTGCGTGGTGCGCGCCAACCTGTCGCCCGAACAACGCCTGGCCACGGTCAGTCTCAACCTGCAGTTCACCGGCACGCCCTTGCGCGGCGCGGTGGCGGGCGTCGGCGAATTCCAGAACTTTGTCGAAGGCGTCGGCAGCCGTCAGGGATTGTGTCGCGCAACAGTGTTCGCGGACGGGCGTCCGGCGCTGTTTGGCAACGGCGCGTTTATGGTCATGAATCCGCCGCCTGGCCGCACCATGCATGCCATCGTCGATGCCGTCCATGAGGGCGCTGAGCCCTTGGCCGAAGCCCAACTCGAAGACCACGAACGGGCGCTGCTCGCGCGTGCCGACAGCGCGCTCAAGGCGAGTGGTGGAGCGCGCGGCTTTCTGCGGCATTTCTGGGGGTTTGTGCCGTGGACGACCAGCGACGGCGCGTGTTGTCGCACCGTCAACGGACCGCATCTCGGTAACCGCGTCGGGCACATGCAAGGGGGCCTGCAGATTGGCATGGCGATTGTCACCGCCGAGGCGGCGCTGCCCGCTGAGTGGGCGGTGTCGGGGATCTCGGCGTGGTTCCTGAGTGCGGGTGAGGGCGGCCATATCGAGGCCGAGTCCCGCATCGAACACCGCGGCGGCAATACCGCGGTGGTGCGCACGGTGTTATCCGGTCAGGGTGGCCGCCGTGTGCTGGTGGCCGTCACCACGCATATGCGTCGCGGCTGAAGCCGGCCGCGCGGGGCGCGCGCTCAGTGCTGCAGGATATTGGCGACCACGCCGATCAGGCCGCCGAACACACCGCCCCACAGCACCAGCCAGCCGAGGTGCTTGCGGATCATGTCTTCGATGATGGTCTTGACCATCTGCGGCGTGAGTTCGGCCAGACGCGCATCGATGATCTTCTCGACCTGTGCAATCAGCGCGCCGGTAAAGTCGCCGCCTTGTTTGCCCTCCTGATCTGCGGCCGGTGTGCTGGCGAGTTCGCTCACCACGCTTTTGAGTTTGGCGATGATCGGTTCTTTCAAGGGTTCGAGCGCAGCACGGCCGCCGACCATTTTCAGCATATTGCCCATCGGTGATTCGACGATGGCTTCAATCAGGTGTTCGAACACGCGGTCGTAGTCGATACGTTCGTTCAAGCTGTCGAGCGCTGTCGCGGCGTTGCTCATGAAGAACCGCTCGATGTGTTCGCGGGTGAAGAACTCGCTGACGATGAGCTGTTTGATGCCGCCCTTGAACTCCTCGAAGCGCATCGGAATCACGCCCGAGCCGTACAGATAGGGCACCTTGTCGAACAGCATGTAAATCGCCAGCCAGTTGGTGACCGCGCCCGACAAGGCGAAGATGCCGGTATCGAACACCATGCTGCCGGCGCGGCCCGTCATGAAATAGCCGGCGATGGTCACCAGCAGCGCAATAAGATTGGTGGCGGAACTCATATTCATGGGCGATTGGATCCTGGGTAGCGCGCCGGCATTCTGCGCGATGGGGCAGCTTTAACTCAATGCAGGCGCAGCGCCGCTGCCTACAGTTGTTCAGCCCGCCAATGGTTCGGACGCATACGTACGAACAGATTGTCGGCGACGCCCTGCGGACCACCGAGGGCGGCGATGTAGTGCTCGGCCTCAGCGCCGTTCAAATAGCGTCGAATCAAGGGCAGCAGCTCGCGCTCGTAGTCGATGGGCGCCATGGCGATGACCGGCCCCGACACGCTGACGTAGCGATAGGGGCGCACTTCGTCGTGCACCACCAGGGTGAAACGCCGGCTCACTGCCAGGGCGCGCGCCTTGGCGGTGTCGGCCTCCATCCACAAACCGACCTCGCCGCCCGCGCTGTAGGCGTACCAGATAGGCACGCTCAAGGGCGGGCGCTCAGCGCGCCCGATACTGAGCACCGCCACGCGCGCTTCGGCAAGCAACGCTTCGCGCTCGGCGCTACTGAACACATGAGCCATGCCGGGATACTTGTGCATTGAACAGCACGCAGGCTCGCATGGCCACGCTCGGCGTTTCAAGGGCTTTGCACTGGACTTCCATCGACGCGCGTTAAAGAAGCGCTGCGGTAGTGCGACGGTCGCACTTGTCCTGCGGCTATAATGCAGCCCTTGGCAGCCTGCCGGACCTGAGGACAGCCTAGTGCACACCCTGACTACCCGAATTCGCGCTCTGACCAGCCTCGCGCTGTGCGCCACCCTGTTGACGGCTTGCGCCCTGCAGCCGCAGGTGCTGCCGATCACGCCGAGCCTCGACGTCAGCGGCGCCGCTCATCGCGGCGATGGCCGCAGCATCGCCCTCGACGCCATCGATGGTCGACCCGACAACGTGGTTGGCTACCGCGATCCGATGGATACCCGCTCCGCCATTACCACCGCGCCCGAGACCATGCGGGTCATCAAGCGCGAAGTGGAGAACGCCTACGGCCAACTCGGTTTTCGTGTCGTGCCGCAGGGCGAAGAAGCTGACATCACCCTCGAAGTGCGGCTGACCGAACTCGGCTACACGCGCCAGCAGGGCACCGTGGTCAACAACATTCGCACCGGTGTCACCATCGAAGCGACCAGCATCATGAACGGCAAGACCGTCAGCGGCACCTACCGCGACGGACAGGGCAAGGAAATGGTGCTGAAGCCGAATCTTGACGACAACGCGGTGGTGATGAACAAACACCTGAGCGCGGCGCTGGCGCGTATGGTCGGCGATGCGAGATTGACTACCCCGTAAGCTCCGCCCTGCAGGTGCGATTTTAATCGCACATTAAAGTCGCACCCCAGCGGCCCCGCCTTGGCAATGAATGTGCGATTAAAATCGCACCTACAGGGGCTCTTCTCCTGCGCGTTTGCCCATTTCCCATGACCAGCGCACTTCCTCTTCTTTGAAGAACAAGGCCTCAGCCTGGCTGCGCGGCATCATTGCGCGCAATTCGCGGTAACGCAGCGCTATCTCGTCGATGAGACTCGCCACCAGCGCGCGCGGTGCGACGGGCAGGTCCGGGTAATCGACCGACAGCATGTACTGGTGTTCGAGCAGGTGGCGGGCGAGGCGCTCGAGCAACGCCTTATCGCCGCCCTGGGCAGCACTGTCGACCGCCACGCGCGCGCGCTCCAGGTAGTCGCGGTAGCGCTCGATGGCGGTCGTGGCGGCGTCGCGTCGATCTTTGGCGACCATCGCCTCGACATCGGCGAGTTTGTCGCGCATGAAACCCAAACACAGCGCCAATTGTGCGCTGGCTGTGTCAGCCAGCAGCAACTCGCCACGCTCACGCCAGGTATCCAGCGCGTACTGCCATTGATCGGGCGTGCGGCCTGGCGCCGGCAGCCATTCGAGATTGCCGAAACTGTTGAGCAGGCCGTGTCCTGCCGTCACTGTGGCTGACCACAAGGTGA
Organism: Klebsiella pneumoniae; assembly: GCA_945873015.1. Classification (GTDB taxonomy): domain Bacteria; phylum Pseudomonadota; class Gammaproteobacteria; genus JADJYF01. The sequence continues at coordinate 13,313 of CAMCBY010000022.1, read as the reverse complement.
GTGCCAGCAACGCGCCGTAGCGCGGGCTCATGGCGCCGCGCCGTGGGGCGTGACTATCGATTCGATGCGGGTCTCCATGCCGGCAGTGTAGGTTTCGACCTTGAGCGCGAAATGGAACACGCGCGCCTCGCCGCCCGGCGCACACTGCAGAAACAGGTGATACACGCCGGGCTCGGGAAACACATAGTGGATGGGGATCTGCGGGCCGTGGAAGACCAGTTCCGCCGGCATGTTCATCATCATCACCATCATGTCGGCCATCATGCGCGCGCGGCTGGCGGGATCGGTGGCCTTGTCGTGCATGGCGCTGAGCATGCTCGCCATGTGCGGTGTGTAGCTGTGGGTATGGCCAAAGTGCTGACCGTCTTCTCGCCACAGTGCGACGTGCACTTCCGAGCCCAGGATCAGGGCGAGATCGGTGATCGGTACACCGGCCCGTTGCAGGCGCAATACCAGCTCGGTTTCATAACCTGCGAGCGGCACTGCCGGTGAGACCGACAACTGTCCCTGATAGTCATCGACCACGTTGACGCGGGTGAAGTCCGCCGCTGGCATGGTGCGCGGCGGGGGTGCGCCGACCGTCAGATCGAAATGTTTGGTCCAGCTCCGATCGCGGTGCGTGAAGTCGCTCACCACCCGGTAGTGGCCGTCGCGCGGAAAACGATAGGGCAGGGTGAAGGTGGCGCGTTCGAGGTCCGCCGCCGTCAGCGCGCGAAAGTCTTCGTGGTGGATATGGGCGAAACTCGAGAAATCGAGATTGACGATGAAGTTGTGGACCACTCGCTCGTGCAGTACCTGCAGCTTCTCGACCGGCGCGCCATTCGCAGCGTGGGTGAGTTGCCAGGTGAGACGGGTCTCATCACCCGCGACTGGCTGCGCTGGGTCGAGCGCGAGGGTCATACGGTAGGGGCCAGCGGGCTGGCCCTCGATAACCGCCGCGCCGCTCGCCGCATGTTGAGATGGCGCCTGATCACAGGCGACCAGGCAACAACTCAACACCATCACCAGCGCGGCCCGCAAGCCGCGGGCATCGCTGCGAGCGCTCATTGTTTCGGCGCAGATTCCGCTGTCTCGACGCCACCCGGTGTCACGAACACCAGATGCCCGGCCGCTTCCTGGGCGTCGACGCGGGCCTGGATCTCTGGCGGCACATTCGGGTTGCGCTCGCCCGGGAACTTGGCGGGGTAGAGTCTTGGGCGCAGGTAGAAATGTTCGGGATCACGGATCACCGCCTGCGACTTGATCGGATCGATCAGCCATTTGCGGCGCATGAACTCGGGCGTGAAGATCATCTTCTGTTGTTCCGGTGTCCAGTCACGCTCCGCCAGCCCGTCGTGCAGGCTGAAACCCACCAGGTCGTGCTCGACGTTCCAGTACACCGTCGACAGCGCGGCATAACCGAAATCGCCGCGCGCCTTGTTCTGGTGCTCGGCGAGGCGCGTCTCGATCATCACGAGTTCGCCCTTCGTGTTGTATTTCTCCATACGCAGCGGGTAGAAGAAGTGTTTATCGACCCAGAAAACCAGGGTTTTTTCGCCGTAGCCCGGCAACCAGTCCTCGCGCACCGTCGCTTTCAGAACGAAGGTGTCGATACCGCCATCGGCGCGGTAGTGAGGATAGTCGTCGCCCATCATCTTGATGGCGGAGGTCTGACGCTCGACGAATTGGCCGCCCCTGTTCTGGGTCATGGTCGGGCGGGTATTGGGGAAACGGATGGTGTCGTAGAGCACATCGGTGCCAAGCAACTGCCACGACAGCTCCCACGGGTCGCGCCCGATCACGTCGTCAAAAGTCTGGGAGTTATCAGGAAAGCGCTGATCGCGCAGCGGTTGCGGCTGACGGCGCACGCGACGTAATTGTTCGGAATAGATGTAGAAATCCATCTTGGTCCGGTTCTGCATGTCGGTGCGATAGGGCAGCCACAACTGCTGGGCGCCTTCATTTTCGGGAGGGAACACATCGAACATGGTCCAGCGTGCATAAGCTTCGCCGGGTTTGATGTCGTGGATATAACCCTCCAGCCCCGGCCGCCCGTTGAGCGAGATGTAGCCCACCGACACGCCCTGGTTGATATAGCCGGAACTCGTCACCACGCCGAACACATCGACCATCGATTGCTGCCAGCGCCCGATATGTACGAACTCGGCGGAACGGAAGCCCATTTCCTCAGCGGTGTAAGGCGCCTGGAAGGGATAGGGCTCGGCCGGGATATAGGGAATCACGCTGTCGCGCGGGGTGCTGGTATTGGGGTCGAACAGCGCCTTGTCTTCGGCCGACATCTGCTCGACCGTTTTCCACTGTTCGTCGCGTTCGTCGGCAATCGCCGCCAGTGGCAGCGCCAGCAGCAACAGTAGCAGGCGCGCCTCGCGCAGGCGCTTTGTCAGGAGCTTGGTGGTCATCGCGGTCAGTGCTTCAGAATTCATAGCTCAATTCCCAGCCGACATTGTCCCATTGGTTGTATTGACCGTAGGTATCGGTCGCCGCTCCGCCGTCGTAGCCGTTGTACACCAGTTGTGTTTTGACGAACTGCGAGACTTTGTAAATCATGCGTAGTTTGGTTTTCACGCCCTGCCAACCACGATCGGGGCCGCTCAACACCGGAAAGACCGTCGCTTCCATGCTCAGGCGGTCGCGCGTAAAACCAAACGGCCGCGACAGGAATGCCACCGGGATCAGCGTCCACTCATCGCCGAAACCACCGCCAAAGCCCGGTCCGAGATTCTGGGTCCAGTCCAGCGTGCGGTAATAGGACGCCTGCAGGATGAAGGTTGAACGGCCCGGCAGGCCGAATTCGGTTGCCACCGCCGCACGCACGGTGTCGCGTTTGGTGGTGCCGTCGGTGTTCGCGAGGCCACCACGCACCAGCGCCTGCTTGCCGAAATCGACGAAACGTACGCCGTTGGTATAAAGACCTTCGACGCGCAACACCACCGGCAGCGTGCCGACCAGCGGCACATCATTGAGGGCAAACGCGTAATCGGCTGTGACGCCGCCGTGATGCAGGCGTTCGTGGCGCGGCTCAAAACGCAGCAGGGTCTCGCCACCTACGAGTTCGGTGCCGACGATGTGACTGACCGGATTCTTGTTCCAGCCGTAGTAATAGATAAAACCGTAAGACAGCGCGCCCTGCATACGATCGAAGCGCACGCCGTATTCGTGATCTTCGAAACGGTCGGCCTCGGGACGTCGCACCGGCAGCATGATGTCGCGGGTGGTCTGCGGCAGGGCGGGCGAATACCAGGGCATGCCCGGCTGGGCCAGACGGTCCTGCTCGAAGTCGAAGATGTAGAGAAACTGCAGCGAATTCTGGCCGAAATGCACGGTGGCGTTGGCCATCCATTGCGGCATACGACGCCATTCGAAGTCTTCAGTCTCAAGCTGCACCGCTTCGCGACGGTCCATGCCGTTGATGACGTCGATGAACTGGCCGTCCATCTTGCCCCATGCGATCTGTTGTTTGCCGACCAGGAGATCGAACTGCGGTTTGCGATAACTCACATAGAACTCACGCAGCAACCGCTCACTGGTGTTGTAGAGCTCGGCCTGTTTGAAATAGCTGTCGGCGTAGAGGCCTTTGGAGCGCTGCCAGTCGTACACGCCGTCGTACATGACATGGGTCACGGCATTGACGTCGAGACCGTCCTGAATATGATATGAAGTCTCGAGTTCGAGCAGATTTTGCAGTTGCAGGAAGCGGTAATCCTGATTCTGGAAACCCACAGCGCCCTGTTGTTCCAGCAGGATGTCGGTCCACTGCCGCACAAAACCCTTGAAACGCAGGTTCGGTACGGCCCGTTCTATCGGCGCACGGACATGTTTGCCCACCGGGTCGAAGGTCGCCATCGCGCGGTCGACTTCGGAAAACATATCCGAAACCGCACTGTCGGCCTGGGCGGTGCCCGCCAGACTCGCCCACAGCGCGACCAGCCACGCACTGCGTCGCCAAGGTGCTGACAAATTCATTTCCATTCTCCCAAATCGTCATTTCCAACCGAGCGCACGACACCGACGACGCGAACGTCCGTGCCGGCCGATGGGTGAGCGAAATCCGTGGGTGGAAACTTATTTTTATATGAGAGGCAGGGTATCCCGAGCAGAAAAGCTGTCAATTCCCCTATGCGGTAGCGCTACCAAGGCAGCGCAGCCCGCCTGAACTGTGCTGGCGAATCTCCGCGAAGGCGCTCGCAGCTACGAATAAATTCGCACCTGCGAGTTGTAGCAATACTCGGGTGTCAGGCCAGAACCTTGCTACGGGCAGGGCACTACTTTGCGGAAGGTGTCCTTGGACCACAGCACTTTGTCGTCCGGGGTCTTGCCGTCCTTGTGCCACTTTTCGTTGACCTCGAGGCAGAACGAGCCGGCATTCTCAATGGTGCCCTCGACATCTTCCGGACGTTCGTTACCGACCTTCATGTTGGGATTGGTCGCGGTGTAGTTGGGCACGATGGTGTTGGAGGCACAGGCCGCAGTGAGGGCGACGAAGCCGGCGAGCAGTATGAAACGCACAGTCATGGCATCAACGGGCGCACTTTCGCGCCCACTCCTTCAATTAAAGAAACGAAATACATGGGAAGATTCGTGCGAGAGGCAGCGGCCCGGTCGCGCGGCGAGCCATTGTGCGCAAGCCCCTGTGGGGTGTCAAACCACCGATTCCCGCAGAAATTGCGCCGTTTTGGCATTCCCGCGCGGCCGGGCGCCGTCCACGCACACGCTCTCCAAACGAAGATGTATGGGCATCGCGCGCCGCTTTCAATGGCTGCCGTGACCCTATACACTTTTTTCCATACGTCTATAGGGGTACTCGGAGTGATCGGCATCAACGATTCACGCCGCCGGCAGCTTGCGCTCAGCGCGCTGCTCGCGGTCAGTCTGACCGGCGGTTCGTGGCACGCACGTGCGGAGCCATTGGCCAACGCGGTCGCCGCGCAGACCGAGGCCGACAAGGCCGCGGCAGCCTCGCAGCAGAAAATAGACGCGCTCGACGAACAGACCCAGGGCATTGCCGCCAAATACGTGCAGGCGCTGGCCGACGTCGACAGCCTCAACAAATACAACGAACAGCTCGCGCGCCAGGTTAAATCCCAGGACGCCGAGGTGACCTCGCTGGAGCAGCAACTCGCCGCGCTGCAGGTCACGGAGCGCGAAGTACAGCCGCTCATGCAGCAGATGGTCGAGACGCTCGATCAGTTCGTCAGCCTCGATGCGCCGTTCCTGCTCGAAGAGCGTGGCAAGCGAGTCACCAACCTGAAAGACATGATGGAGCGCGCCGACGTCGCTATCGCCGAGAAATACCGGCGCATCCTCGAGGCCTATCAGATCGAACTCGAATACGGCCGCACGCTGGATGCCTATCAGGGCAAACTCGGCGACGGTGACGCTGCGCGGATTGTTGATTTTGTGCGTTTGGGCCGTGTGTCGTTGATGTATCAGACCCTCGACGGCAGCGAGACCGGCTACTGGAATGAGGCCAAGCGCGACTGGCAGCGCGACGACAGTTACGCCAAGGCGGTCAAGGACGCGCTGCATGTGGCCAAGAAGATAGGCGCGCCGGATCTGCTGCGGGTGCCGGTGCCGGCGCCACAAGCGGGCGAGAAATCCTGATGAAGAACGCACTTCGTCGCCTCGCCCTGTTCGCTGCGCTGGGCGCCTCGTCGGGTAGTTTTGCCGCCGCGGATCTCGGCGAATTGCTGAAGCAGACCGAGAACAACTCCGCCGCAGGTGCGGCGGTCGCGGCCGAGCGTGCCGCCACGTACAAAGCTGCCAGCGCGGCCCAGCAGGAGCAGATGCTGAAACAAGCACAGGCCGCGCGCACCAGTGCCGAGGCCGCCAGCCGCGCCGCACTCGAAAAATACAATTCCAACGAATTGAAGCTGGTCGACCTCAACAAGCGCATGAAAGAGGAGCTCGCGAGTCTCGGCCTTGGCGAAGTCTTCGGCCTGGCACGCCAGGTAGCGGGTGACAGCGCCACGCTGCTGCAGCAGTCGATGACCACTGCTCAGATCGCGGTTGATGGCGAGGACGACCGCGTCACCGCCCTGCGCACGCTGGCCGAGGCCGACGCGGCGCCCGGCGCCGAAGCGCTCAAGCGACTGTGGACTGAACTGCTGCGCGAAATGACGCTCGCTGCGCAGGTCACCAAGTTCAAAGCCAAGGTTGGTCAGCCCAATGGCGGCCAGACCGAACAGGAAGTGGTGCGGGTAGGCGCGTTCACCGCCAGCAGCGGCGCGGACTATCTGTCATTTATCCCCGAACTGAAAACCTTCGTGCGCCTGTCGCGTCAGCCGCCGACCGATCTGCGCGATCTGGCCGCGACCCTGGCGCGCGCCGACAGTGGTTATGTGTCTGCGGCGGTCGACCCGGCGCGCGGCGCGTTGCTCGCGCTGTATGTCGAGCGTCCGAACTGGATGGAACGTATCCATCGTGGCGGCGAAGTGACCTACGTCATCATCGCCGTCGGCCTGCTCGGCGTCGCGCTGTGGGCGGTACAGTTCCTGTATCTGGTGGTGGTGCGTTTCGGTGTGTGGTCGCAACTGCGCGATCTGAACAAGCTCAGCAAGATGAATCCGCTTGGACGGGTGCTGCTGGCATTCAACGGCGATGCCGAGCGCATCGAACAAGATGCCGAAATCGCCGAGTTGCGTATCTCCGAAGCGGTGCTGCGCGAAGTGCCGAAGCTCGAGCGCTTTCAGGCCTTCCTGCGACTGTCGGTAGCGGCCGGCCCGTTGCTCGGTCTGATCGGCACCGTGATCGGCATGATTGTGACCTTCCAGGCCATCACCGAATCCGGCTCGAGCGATCCGAAACTCATGGCTAACGGTATCGGCCAGGCCATGATCGCGACCGTCGCCGGTCTCGGTATTGCCATCCCGCTGCTGTTCGGCAATTCCATCCTCGCGACCTTGTCGCGCGGCGTGGTGCAGATTCTGGATGAACAGAGCACCGGCCTGCTGGCCGCGTCGCTGGAGCGCAAGCGCGGTGCTTGATGGCGGCAATGCCTTCGGCGTGATCGGCCAGATGGTCGGTGCGGTGCGCCAGTTGATCGACGAAGGCGGGCCCTTCGTATTCTGGATATTCGCCTGCGGCGTGGTGCTATGGACCCTGGTGCTCGAGCGCTGGTGGTTTTTTATGCGCATCCTGCCGCAGCTTTCGCGCGACGCACAAACTGAATGGTCGGCGCGCGCCGATCGCAGTTCGTGGTGCGCGCGCCAGATTCGGCAAGCCATGATCTCGCGCCTTAATGTCGCCATGACCACCGGCTTTCCGCTGTTGCAGGTGCTGGTGCCGTTGTCACCGCTGCTGGGACTGATCGGCACCGTCAGCGGCATGTTGGAAGTATTCGATTCAATGGCCCTGCGCGGCAGCGCTGATGCGCGCACCATGGCAAGCGGCGTATCGCACGCCATGATCTGCACCATGACCGGTTTGACGGTCAGCATCACTGGACTCTATCCGGTGCACTATTTCCGATCGCGGGCTCGTCGCGAAACGGAACTTCTGGCCGACCAATTGAGTTTCTGAGGCCGGCACCGTCATGCGCATGCGTCGCTATCGTAATGAAGAACACGAGTCCCAGCACGGCATCGATCTGGCACCGATGCTCGACTTCGTCTTGAACCTGCTGATTTTTTTTATCATCACCGCGATTTTCGTCAAGGAATACGGCCTTGAAGTGAATCGGCCGTCGAGCTTTGAACAGTCGAGCTCCGATACCTCATCGATCACCGTCAACGTGTTTGGCAACGGCGACATCGCAGTCAACGACCGCCTGGTGGATTTGCGCGCGGTGCGCGCCAATATTGAACGCCTGCATGCCGAATTCCCCAAGAGCGGCGTGCTGCTGCTGGCCGACCCCGGCGCAAAGAATGGTCTGGTGATCGAAGCTGCCGACCAGGTCAGGCAAGGCGGCATCCTGGACGTTACCTTTTCGACCTCCGAATGAAGAGCCTGGCATCGTGAAGTCCCGTCGACACAATCCGGAAGTGGAAGATCACGGCATCGATCTCGCGCCGATGCTCGATTTTGTGCTGAACCTGCTGATTTTTTTCATCATCACCACCTCCTTTATCAAGGAAGCCGGCGTGACGGTGTTCAAACCCAATGCGAGCACCGCCGAACATCGCGAGTCGGGCAATATCCTCATCGCGGTGCGCGCCAATAACGACATCTGGATGGACAAGCGTCAGATAGATATCCGCGACGTACGTGCAGCGATTGAGCGCCTGCATGTCGAGCGCCCGGAGGACACCGCGGTCATCATTGCCGACCGCAATTCGAGCGCCGGCGTGATGGCCAAACTCATGGACGAAGTGCGCGCGGGTGGCATCAAACAAGTGTCGCTGGCCGGCGTGCCGCAGGCGGGTTCGTGAAGATGGGCGCGCTCGCTTCATTGCGTCTGCCGGTGGCCTTTGGTTTCGCACTGCTGATCACCGCCGCCACGTTCTGGTTTCTGGCGCGCATGATCTGGACGCCGACCGACATCAACCAGATGGCCAAAGCGGCGCGTATCGAATTCACGCGCATGCGCAAGGACACCGAAGTCGAGTCCAAACGCGAAGAAGTACGCAAGGCAGAACGTGAACGCTCCGCCCAGGTGCCGGTTGCGCCGCGTCTGTCGGTTTCCAACAATGCGTCCATCACCACTGCACCGGTGCAGATGGTGCAGCCTAAAATTGACGCCAGTGGCGTGAAGATGAATCTCACTGCCGGCGGCTCGGATCGTGGCGTGGCTCCGCTGGTGCGCGTCAATCCGGATTACCCGCGGCGCGCGCTCGAACGCGGTATCGAAGGCTGGGTGCATGTGCGCTTTACGATTACTGCCGCCGGTACGGTCAAGGATCTGGTGGTGGTCGATGCAGAACCCAAAGGCGTGTTCGACGAAGCGGCGTCCAAGGCCGTGCTGCGCTGGCGCTATAACCCGCGCGTCGAGAACGGCGTGGCGGTCGAGCGTGTCGGTGAACAGACCTTGATCCGTTTCAAGCTAGAGAACTGAGCGGTGATGCGTCTTTCCTCATCAAAATGCTGGCGTGTGGGCGTATTGGTGCTGGTCGCCCTGCTGGCCACCGGCGTCGGCGCCGCCGACAAGAAAAAAGATGACGCTGGCCAGCGCGAGGCGCCGGTCATCGGCGCGGTGGCTGGCAAATCCATCAACGACGCGATCGAACTGCTCAACGCCAAGAACCCGGCCGGCGCGCGGGCCGCTATCGGCAAACTCAAGCTCGACAACCTGTCGCCCTACGAGCGCTCGCGGGTCGAACAGATCATGGCGTCGATAGACAACGATGCCGAGAATTTCGCTGGCGCGGCCAAACACCTGCTTGCCGCGCTCGACGCCGGCGGCCTGTCGGCTGACGAGGCCTTGCAGGTCAAGTTTCAGGTAGCGCAGTTACATCTCGCGCAGGAGAAATGGAAGGAAGGTGCGGCGGCGCTCGAGGAGTGGTTCAAAGTCGCAGCCTCGCCCAACGCCTCGGCCTATTACATGCTGGCGATGGCCTATTACCAGCAGAATGATTTTGCCCATGCACTCGCACCTGCCGAGAAAGCCGTGCAGGCCAGCGACAAACCGCAACCCAATTGGGTGCAGTTGCTGCTGGCGCTGTATCTGCATCTTGAGAAATGGGACAAAGCCGTGCCGCTCGTGACCTATCAGGTGCGTGCCGCGCCGCAGGACAAATCCGGCTGGCAGCAACTCGCGTCCATCTATGGTCAGCAGCAGTTGCACGACCGTGCGCTGGTGGTGACCGAGTTGATGGACTACGGCGGCCTGTTGAGTGCGCAGGATGAATACCTGCGCATGGCGGATCAGTTCCTGTACGCCAAGATTCCTTATCGCGCCGCGAGTTTTCTTACCCGCGCGGTCGAACAGAACAAGGTCAAGGGCGACGCGACCATTTATCAGAAGATTGCCAACGCATGGCTGGCGGCGCGCGAGTACAGCAAGGCGATTGAGCCCATGCAACGCGCGTTCGAACTGTCGAACGACGCCAACATCGGCGCGCGTATCAGTGATATTCATCTGCAACGCAACGACTGGCCGGCCGCCGAGGCCGCTGCGCAGAAAGCGCTGGCCAAGGGCGGACTCAAGAATCGCGGCAGCGTTGAACTCAACCTCGGCATCGCGCTGTACAACCAGAACAAACTCGATGAGGCGCGGGCCGCCTTTGAACAGGCCTCGCAGACTGGCGAGCGGCAGTACGCGCGTTCTTATCTGCAGGCGATTGCGACTCGGCAGGGCAAATCATGAAGGCGCGTGCGTGGCTGTGGATGGTATTGCTGCTGGCGACCATGCCGGTGCTGGCGGCCACTTCGTTGGACGAAGTCGCGCAGCAGGCGGCCGCGTTGCGTGCCGATGAAGCCAAACTCAATGCGCAACGCGAGGCCGCTTTTCAGAGGGCTTTTAATCAGCAGCAGCAGTTGTTGAATGGCGTGGCCAGTCAGCGTGCTGCGCTGGACGCCACCACCTCGTCGCTGTCGGCGCGTTTCGACGCCAACGAGAAGCGCGTGGTGGAATTAGAGAAACTGCTGACCGAACACCAGGGCAATCTCGGCGAGCTGTTCGGCGTCACGCGCCAGGTGGCGGGCGATGCCGTCAGCGAACTGCGGCAATCGATGATTGCCGCTCAGTTCATTGGCGCCGCCGAAGACGAAGACCGTGAAGCTTTCCTGCGGCGCCTCGCGAGCGCCAAGGCGCTGCCATCCATCGCCGAACTCGAACGCTTGTGGCTGGAACTGCAGCGCGAAATGACCGCCAGCGGTCAGGTCGCACGTTTCACCGCACCGGTACGTGCGACGGAAGGCGAGCCGCCGCAGGCGCGTGAGGTATTACGTATCGGACCGTTTACCGCCAGTGCCGGTGACGCCTATCTCGCCTGGTTGCCGAGCGAAAAGGTCTTTGTGCCTTATCAGCGCCAACCGGCCGGCAAGCTGCGCGAGGTGGCGGCCGAACTCGCCAAGGCGCAGGGTGATGAGCGTTATGTCGAAGGTCTGGTGGATCCGGCGCGCGGTGCCTTGCTCGGCATGGTGGTGGAGCGTCCCAACTGGCTGGAGCGCATCAAAGTAGGCGGCATGATTGGTTATGTCACCATCGCCCTGGGCCTCATCGGCGTGGCGGCATGGCTGGGACAATTAATTTATCTTGTCAGTGTGCGCACCGCGGTGGCTTGGCAATTGCGCAATCTGGCCAAACCGAGCCCGGGTAACCCGCTCGGCCGTCTGCTCGCCGCGCTGGAAAAGGACAGGAGCGAAGCCGTAGCGGCCGACATGGCTGAACTGCATGTCTCGGCGGCGGTGCTGCGCGAAGTGCCGAAACTCGAACGTTTTCAGGGCTTCCTGCGTCTGGCCGTGGCGGCCGGTCCGCTGCTCGGCCTGATTGGCACAGTGATAGGTATGATCCTCACCTTCCAGACCATCACCGCGTCTGGTGCCAGCGATCCCAAGCTGGTCGCCCATGGTATCGGTCAGGCCATGATCGCCACCGTGCTCGGTTTGGGTATCGCCATCCCGCTGCTGTTTGCCAATTCGCTGCTGGCCGCATTGTCGCGCGCCATCATCCAGATTCTGGATGAGCACGGCGAAGGTCTGCTGGCGAATAGCCTGACTCGAGGGCGCCAGGGTTCTACCCCGTAGGTGCGAATTCATTCGCACATTCAGAGCTGACTTTGAGGGCCGTGGCGCGGCATTGAATGTGCGAATGAATTCGCACCTACACAGGAACGTTCACGCGGTGCAGCGGCTTGCTAACGCGTAATCATGATGCTCTTGAAGGTGTGATCGAGGTTGCTGATCTCGCCATCGGGGTTCAGCACGAAGCGCAACGCAGTTTTTTCGTCGCCCTTCTTCTCCATCACGGTCTTGTCGTAATACACCACTTTCAAAACCGGATTGACTCTGTCGACGCGTAGGGTCGCTTCCACCGGTTTGTTGGTCTCGGTCGCGTAGTAGACCAGGTTGACTACATATTCACCCGGCACCACGCCGCGGATGGTCACCACTTCCTGATTGAGTGGGTTGGTCTTTTTCAGGCCATCGATTTCAAGTGTGTCGTTCAGCATGCCGCGATCGTCCCGATCCAGATGGACCAGGCCCGCTTCACGATTGCGGAACCAGATGATGCTGCCTTTCGGGTCCTCGACCCACAGGTCGATGTCGTCCGTGCTGTTGTCCGTCCAGTTCAGGGTGATGATGTATTCCGCTTTCGGGTCGATGATGCCCTTTTTGGCCTGCGGGTTCATGAACATCACCGCCAGCACAAAAAAGAACGTCAACGCCTGGATCATCTTGAACAGGATGGCGGTGATCGGATCGAAGGGCTGTTGAAACTTCGAGCGCGATGCCAGACGCAAACCCATGGGCTTAAGCTCCGCCCGGCCTTAAGCGGTGGTGTTGAGACGCGGCAGGATCTCCACCTGCGTCAGCCTTACCGTGCATTCGAGCAGTTCGTCGAGGCCGCGGTTGAGCAGATAGTAGGGCGCCGATAACAAAGTGGCGGTGACCAGACTGGTGAGCGTGGTATTGAGCGCGATGCTCATGCCGTAGCTCATGTCCTTCAGGATCTGCTGCATGGAGGCCGCGTCGATCACCGATTGTTTGGACACCGAGGACAGCATCCAGATGAAGCCGATGAGGGTGCCGACAAAACCGACCTTGAGCATGAGATCAATCATGAACCAGCCGAACTCGTGTTCGCCCCGCATACGCGCGGCATAGGCTTCGAGCAGGTCGCCACTCGCGCCCGACTCCGCGTGGGCACCGCCCGCCGTGGTGGCGCGAGTGCGCACGATATCCAGCACATAGGCGCTCAGGAAACCGGCCGGCAGGGTCACGCCGGCAGCGGTCGCAATGCTGGTCTTGACCAGGCGCAGCGGCTCATCGCCGGCGGTTGTCAGGGCCTGCTCGGCGCTGGTGATGTGTTTGAGTTCGAGCGATAAGCGCCACGAGTGGTACAGGGCGTGGCCGGCACCGATCACATACATCGCCAGCAGGATGGCGGACACATAACTGCGATCGTTGACCAGCAAGTCGCGCATGAGGCCGGTATCGACAATGACGACAGTGGCGAACACCGTCAGTCCGGCGAGCAGCAGCCAGATGAGGACCAGGAAATGTTCAATCCGGCGCATACAAGCTCCCCTCGAGCGCGGTTGGATTCAGGACCCAGGATGGCGGCATTGTAGACGGCCGGAGCGGGCGGGCGATAGCCGCCCCGAGGATGTCGCCGTGGCATATCTGTAGGTGCGAATTTATTCGCACATTCAATGTGGTGGCAGAACGTCTAGCCGCGTCTGTGAATGTGCGAATAAATTCGCACCTACAAACAA
>CAMCBY010000021.1 GCA_945873015.1 Klebsiella pneumoniae | reverse complement strand
GTGTTGTTGTCGGGCGAAATGATGCTGCGTTATATGGGCTGGACTGAAGCGGCGGATCTGATTATTTCCGCGATGGACAAGACCATCGGCCAGAAGACTGTCACTTATGACTTCGCGCGTCTCATGGAAGGCGCCAAGGAAGTGAAGTGCAGCGAATTTGGCGACGCGCTGATCTCCAATCTCTAATCGAAGCGTTCCTTTGAACGCGACCGATACGCACTTGTGGGTCCGGCAGGCTGCGGCCGCGATCCACGAGGGTTTCGTCAACTACAACAATAATTTCCGGCGCATCACTCAGCGCGCACGTGCGCACTTCGAGACCCGCGACTGGGCCGGCGCCCGCACCGATCTGAGCGAGCGCATCGAGCTCTACGAAAAATCCGTCACCCGCACCCTGGGAACGCTGCGCAAGCAGTTTCCGGAACAAGCCGATCTGTTACCGCAGTGGCCCGCCATCCGTGCAATCTACTGGAGTCGGGTCGACGACATTCCCGACGGTGAATTTGCCAAGACCTTTTTCAACTCCGTGCATCGCGACATCCTGCGCGACCTGCACGTCGATCCGGCCCAGGTCTCCGATACCGCCGATGTCGTGCGCGCGGAAGCGCCACTGCGTTATCCGGCGCGCCAGCATAACTATGTGAACTGGAGCAATGTGCGCGCCATCGTGCAGCGCCTGCTGGCAGATTTTCAGTTCAAGACCCCGTATATGGACGTCGAGTCCGACGTTGATTTCATCTGCGCCGAAATCGAACGCGTGGTGGGCGCCGATGGCATGCCCGACGAAACGGTACGGCGCCTCGAGATGATGCACGATGTGTTTTATCAGTCGAGCCGCGCGTTCGTGGTCGGCAAGATGTTCTGGGGCACGCACAACACCCCGTTTGTGCTGGCGTTTGAGAATACCCACGACGGCATTCGCGTCGAGGCAGTGCTGACCTCCAGCGATGATGTCAGCGTGCTGTTCGGTTTCACCCGCTCCTATTTCATGGTGGACGTCGAACCGGTGGAAGGCGCGGTGTATTTCATCAAGTCGATGATGCCGCGTAAACCGCTCGATGAGCTGTACACCATTCTCGGTCGTGCACGACAAGGCAAAACCGAACGCTATCGTTCGTTCTTTCATCACCTGCACGCCTGCGACGATCAATTCATCCACGCCGCCGGCGACCCGGGCCTGGTGATGCTGGTGTTTACCCTGCCCTCTTACGATCTGGTGTTCAAGGTCATACGAGACAGCTTCGGTTACACCAAAAACATCAGTCACGACGGCGTCAAGACCAAGTACAAATTCGTGTTCAATCACGACCGCGCGGGGCGTCTCATCGACACCCAGGAATTTCGCAATATCGAGTTTCCGCTCGACAAATTCTCCCCTGAACTGCTCGAAGAATTGCTCACCAGCACTTCGCGCACCGTGCGCGTGGAAGGCGATCAGCTGGTCATCGATCATCTTTACTCTGAACGTCGCGTGACGCCGCTCAATTTATATCTGCGTGATTATGAATTTGAGGACGCGCGCCTCGCCCTGCTCGACTACGGCCAGGCGATCAAGGATCTGGCGATGACCAATATCTTTGCCGGCGATCTGCTGCTGAAAAATTTCGGCGTGTCGCGCCATGGCCGCGTGATCTTCTATGACTACGATGAGTTGTGTCTGGTCACCGAATGTCAGTTCCGCGACCTGCCCGAAGCGGACAACCTCGACGACGAGATGAGTGCAGAGAACTGGTTCTACGTCGGCCCACGCGACATCTTTCCGCAGGAGTTCATTCGTTTTCTGGCGATTAACGACGGGTTGAAGGCGGCGTTCCTCGAAACACACGGAGACATGCTCACCGCCGACTACTGGCGTGACATCAAACATCTGCACCTGACCAATTCGGCGCCCGAAGTCGCCCCCTACTATCGCCTCGGCACGCGGCGCTCAGCCGCTTGACCGCGATCAAACGATGCCGGTTGGCCTCGGCATATGTTGTTATTGCAAGTAAGAATAATTACTATTCAGACAATACCGGACCGAACAGGCTCCGAGGCCGAGGACCCGACGCAACGTGGTAACCCTATCGAATCTTCAGCATGGCGACCGCGCGATCATCGTGTCCATCGATGCGGACGACCCCCACACCACCGCCCGTCTCGCGGCCCGCGGCATCGTGCCGGGCACCAGCATCGGCGTATTGCGTGCCGGCGACCCGGTATTGATAGGCATTGATAATGAACGCTGGGCCATCAACCGCAGCGAAGCGGCCAGCATTCACGTTGATCTGGAACCACGCCGACGCCGCTCTTTGTTCGGCCTGCTCAGTCGGGCATGAGCACTACGCTTGCGAATCTGCGCCCCGGCGAAGCGGGCGTAGTGGAAGGTTTTGCCGAGGAAGACGACACCGCGCAACGCCTCATGCAGATGGGCGTGGTGGAAGGCATGGAAATCGAAGTACTGCGTTACGCGCCTGCCGGTGATCCGATGGAAGTCCGAGTGCTCGGCTACGCCTTGTCGCTGCGTGGCAAGGAAGCCGCCAACGTGCTCGTCAGCCGTACGCGCTGACCGCCATGAGCGCACAGCCTCCGCTAGATTCGATGCCGGTGGTCGTCACCCTCGGCAATCCCAATACGGGCAAGAGCACCCTGTTCAACCGCCTGACCGGGCTGCGTCAGAAAGTCGGCAACTATCCGGGCGTGACCGTCGAACAAGTATCGGGTTTCACCGACGTCGGGGGCCGTCAGGTGCGGCTGGTCGATGTGCCCGGCACCTATTCGCTGGCCGCGATGTCGCCCGACGAAATGATTGCGGTCGATGTATTGCGCGGCGGTATCGCCGATTTGCCGGCCCCGGCGGCGGCGCTGATCGTGGTCGATGCGACCAATCTGCGCCGCAACCTGTTCCTCGCCAGTCAGATTCTCGAAGCCGGTGTGCCGGCACTGATCGCATTGAACATGGTCGACCGGCTGGCGAGCGAAGGCGTTAATCTCGATATTGCCGCCCTGGCGCAACGCCTCGGTGTACCAGTCATCCCGATCTCCGCGGCCCACGGCACTGGCATTGAAGAACTCAAGCACGCGCTGGATTTAATCCTGCGTGCGCCAGCCGCGCCGCACCTGGTTCTGAATCAGCCACTGGAAGAGGCCGTAACGGCCTTGACTGCCGAGCTCGCCCAACGCGGCGTGGCCAGCAGTGCGATTGAATTGCGCCGCGCGCTCATCGATGCCGGTGGTTATGCTGAACAACGTCTCGCTCAGCGGGTCGGGCCAGAACTCGAAAGCCTGCTTGCCGAGCTGCGTCTCAAGGTTGGCGGGGGACGCAACCTCGCCACCCTCGAAGCGCGCGATCGCTACAGTTGGATACAGGCGCAACTGAAGGGCGTTGAAGAACGTGGCCCGAGCCAGCGTCGCGCGGCGGTTGATACCGCCGACAAGCTGGTCAACCACCCGGTCATCGGCACCGTACTGTTTGCGCTGGTGATGGCGATGGTATTCCAGGCGGTCTTTGCGTGGGCCGCGCCGCTGGTCGATGCCATCGATTATCTGACCGGTGTCTTGGGCGGCGCTGTTGGCGCGGCACTGCCGGCCGGCCTGATAAACCGCTTTATCACCGAAGGGGTGATCTCCGGCGTAGGCAGCGTGGTGGTGTTCCTGCCGCAGATCATCATCCTGTTCACTTTTATCATCATCCTTGAAGACACCGGTTATATGGCGCGCGCCGCCTTTCTGATGGACCGTGCCATGCGCGGTCTGGGCCTCTCGGGACAGTCTTTCATTCCGATGTTGTCGAGCTTTGCCTGTGCGGTGCCTGGCATCATGGGCACGCGCGTGATCGCCAATCGCCACGACCGCCTTGCCACCATCATGGCCGCGCCCTTCATGACCTGCTCGGCACGCCTGCCGGTGTATTCCCTGCTGATTGCGGCATTCGTACCGGAACGGTATTTCCTCGGCGGTTTTCTCAACCTGCAGGGCCTGGTGCTGTTCGCGCTGTACATGCTCGGCATTGTCGGCGGCGCTTTCACCGCATGGATGATCAGCCGCCTGTACTGGTCGCGCGCCAAGGCGCGATTTCTGCTCGAGATGCCGCCGTACCGCATGCCCAACCCGCGCGCAGTACTGTCCAAATTACTGTCGCGTGCCGTGACCTTCCTGCAACGCGCCGGCACCATCATCTTCAGCGTCGCGCTGGTGGTGTGGGTGCTGGCTTCCTTCCCCCATGAAGACACCGTGCCGGAGGGCGTGAACAGCGTCGACTTTGCCGCCCAGCAATTGTCGGACAGCTACCTCGGACGCCTGAGTCGCACTGTCACACCGCTGTTCGAACCCTTGGGCTGGGATTGGAAAGTGACCGCCGCCGTGATCGCGTCCTTCCCCGCCCGCGAAGTGGTGATAGCTGCGCTCGGCACTATCTACGCGGTTGACAGTGCCACCGAGGACGACGCCAATTCGACCCTGAGTGCGCGTATTCAAGCGGCTCGTCATGCCGATGGCACGCCGGTCTACACCCTGCCGATGGTGTGTGGCCTGCTGATTTTTTACGCCCTGTGCCTGCAATGCGTATCGACCATCGCGGTCATGCGCCGCGAGACCGGCACCTGGCGCTGGCCGTTGTTCGCGTGGGTTTATATGAGCAGTCTCGGTTACGGCGGTGCCTACCTCGCGTTTACTTTCGGCAGCCGTATGTCGCTGGGCTGAGACTGCCGGTCGCTGGCGTCCCATGCGATGCCGCTTTATCATCCCCGCCCTTATTCGACGCGCCGCTGGAGTTCTGAGCAATGTTCCATAGCACCGACGACGAACGTATCGCCGGTTACCGACCGCTGATCTCGCCCGCCATTCTGATGGAGGAATTGCCGGTCTCCGAGCAGGCCGCCAGTACCGTGGCCGAGGCGCGACGCGCCGCTGAAGCGGTGGTGCGCGGTGAAGACGACCGGCTCCTGGTGGTGACCGGACCGTGCTCGATTCACGACCCCAAAGCCGCGCTCGAATACGCCGACAGACTGCACAGCGCCAAGCGCGCGCTGTCCGATGACCTGTGCATCATCATGCGCGTCTATTTCGAGAAACCCCGCACTACCATCGGCTGGAAGGGTCTGATCAACGACCCGCATCTCGATGGCACCTTCGACATCAATAACGGACTGCGCGCCGCGCGGCGCTTGTTGCTGGAACTCGCCCATCGCGGCATGCCGGCGGGCTCTGAGTTTCTCGACGTCATCACCCCGCAGTTCGTCGCCGACCTCATGGCGTGGGGCGCGATTGGTGCACGTACCACCGAGAGCCAGATTCATCGCGAACTGGCGTCGGGTTCATCGATGCCTATCGGCTTCAAGAACGGCACCGACGGCAGCGTGCAAATCGCCGTCGATGCGATTGGCGCCGCGCGTCATCCCCATCATTTTCTGTCGGTCACCAAACAAAGTATCGCCGCCATCGTGACCACCCGCGGCAACGACACCTGTCACCTGATCCTGCGTGGTTCCAATGCCGGCCCCAATCACGATGCCGAGTCCGTGGCGGCCGCCGGTGCCGCGTTGCGCGCGGCGGGTCTGCGCGACCACATCATGATCGACTGCAGTCACGGCAACAGTCGCAAAGACCATCGCAAGCAGCCTGACGTGACGCGTGAAGTGTGCGCGCAGGTCGCCGGCGGCTCGGATCTCGTGTGCGGTGTGATGCTGGAAAGCCATCTCAAGGAAGGCAAGCAGAATCACACCAACGACACGCCGCTGGTCTATGGCCAGAGCATCACCGACGCCTGCATGTCATGGGAAACGACCGAGCCACTGCTGCACGAGCTCGCCGACGCAGTCCGCCGGCGGCGCGCCGCACGCTGAACAGGGTCCTGTTCCTCGTTCTGCTGTTGGCCGCCGCCGCCGCGGGCGCGGCGCCGACACGCATCGCCTCGCTCAACCTGTGTACCGACTCGCTGCTGTTCGAACTGCTCGACAACCGGCACATCGTGTCGGTCACCGCACTGTCGCGTGACGCCAATCTCAGCTATTTCCACCAGCGCGCGGCGGCCCTGCCGGTCAATCACGGCGCGGTCGAAGAAATAGTCGCGCTGGCACCTGATCTGGTGCTGAGCGGTGATAACAGCGATGGGCTCGCCGCCCATCTGCTCAAACAACTCGGCATTCCGGTACTGAACTTTCCCACCGCCAATCGGCTCGCCGATTACCGCGTCAACCTGCGCCGTCTCGGCCACGCGCTCGATGTCGAAGCGCGCGCCGAATTGCTTATCGCACAATTGGACAGCGCCCTCACGCCGCCCCCGCAGCCGCCAGTGCGTACGCTGGTGTATCAACCCAATGGCTACACACCCGGCGCGACCTCGCTCATGCATGAACTGCTCGGTTATGCCGGCCTCGACAATCTGGCGCCCGAACTCGGCTTCACTTACGGCGGGTATGTCAGCCTTGAAACCCTGTTGTATAAACAGCCGCAGATGATCGTGTTCAGTGCCCGACAGATTGCACGTCCCTCGCTGGCCGAAGCGCAACTCGATCAACCGGCGCTGCGTCGACTGTTCGCACGCACCACAGCGCCCGTGCGTCGCGCAAGCGTGCCCGAACATTTGTGGACCTGTGCCGGCGCGTTCAATCGCGAGGCGGT
Source organism: Klebsiella pneumoniae (assembly GCA_945873015.1). Lineage (GTDB taxonomy): Bacteria > Pseudomonadota > Gammaproteobacteria > JADJYF01. The sequence continues at coordinate 13,800 of CAMCBY010000021.1, read as the reverse complement.
TGCGTTGCTGCGCGAGGCACGGCCGTGACTGCCACTGACAGCGTGCTGAGCGGTTCACGTATGTTGAAACGAAGCCGTGTGCTGCTGTGGCTGCTGACCGCCCTGACCGCGCTGCTGTTTCTCGCATCGTTGTGCATCGGCCCGTTGCTGATCTCGCCGCTCACCGTATTGCGCCATCTGGCGCCGAGCGACGACTCAATGCTGGCCTTGATCGTGCGCGATATTCGTCTGCCGCGCGCTTTGCTCGCGGTGCTGGTCGGCGCCAGCCTCGGCAGTGCCGGTGCCGCGTTACAGGGCCTGTTGCGCAATCCTTTATCGGAGCCTGGCATTATCGGTATCTCGGGAGGCGCGGCACTCGGTGCGGTGAGCGCGTTCTACAGCGGCATCGCGGCGAGCGCATTGTGGGTGCTGCCGGCAAGTGGCATGCTCGGCGCGCTGCTGGCGGTGGCCGCCATTCACGCCCTGGCGGGGCGCGGCGCCGATATCCTCACCGTGATTCTGGCCGGCGTCGCCATCAACAGTTTGAGTGGAGCGTTAACCACGCTTATCCTCAATCTCTCACCCAATCCGTTTGCCGCTTACGAAATCTATTTCTGGTTGCTGGGCTCACTCGCCAATCGCAGTTTCGAGCATGTGTTGCTGGCATTGCCGTTCATGCTGGCGGGCGGCGCTCTGCTGTTGATGACACGACGCGCGCTCGACGTACTCGCACTCGGCGAAGACAGCGCGGCGAGTCTCGGCATTGCACTCAATCGAACACGCGCACAAGTCATCGCCGGCAGTGCGCTGGCGGTCGGCGCAGCGGTCTCGATCAGCGGCGTGATCGGTTTCGTCGGCCTGGTCGTGCCGCATGTATTGCGTCCGTGGGTCGGCTATCGTCCTGGTGCATTGCTGGTGCCGAGCGCGCTTGGCGGCGCGGCCCTCACCCTCGCGGCCGATCTCGGCACGCGGCTGCCGCTCGCCGGCGGCGAACTCAAATTGGGTGTGGTCACCGCACTTATCGGCGCGCCGTTCTTCTTACGTCTGGTGTTGCAATCGCGAGCGGCGCACCGATGAGCATGTTGTATGCAGACGGGCTGGCTTACGGGCGCGGTTCGCGCGTACTGCTCGCCGAGCTCGATTTGCAGATGCATGAGGGGCACGTGCTGGGTGTCATCGGCCCCAATGGCGCCGGCAAAACCAGCCTGTTACGCCTGCTCGCGGGGCTAGAGAAACCGCGCAGCGGCAGCGTGCTGCTCGATGGCGAAGATATCCATCAGTTGAGTCCCGGCCAGCGTGCCCGCGTTATCGGTTACCACCCGCAACAGGCAGTCCTGCACTGGCCGATGTCAGTGGCCGCGGTGGTCGCTCTCGGTCGTTATGCGCACGGCGCATCCATCGACGCCTTGAACGAGCACGATCATCAAGCCATCGCCGCCGCCATCGAACGCTGCGGCCTCGCCGGCATGACCGAGAGACGTGCCGACCAGTTGTCCGGCGGCGAACTCGCGCGTGTGCATATCGCCCGCCTGCTCGCCGGCGAACATCGCCTTCTGCTGGCCGATGAACCGATAGCCAATCTCGACCCACGCTTTCAGCTTGAGATTCTCAAAGCGCTGCGTGCCCATGCGCGTGAACGGGGCGGCGCCATCGTTGTGCTGCATGATCTCAATATCGCCGCGCGCCATTGCGATCGTTTGCTGCTGCTGGCCGACGGCCGACGCGTCATCGAGGGCACACCGCGCGAAGTATTGACCGCCAGGCGCCTCGCCGAGGTGTTCGCTGTCGAGCCAGAATATTTTCACGATAGCGGCCTCGCTCAGGCACTCGATTCACATCATTCAATCTCGCGGGAGTAAAAAAAATGGCAGAGCACCAGGGCGTGCGTTTCGGTCTGTGGTATTCATTTCGTAATCCGGCCCGCTGGCAGACTGATTATGCGGACCTGTATGACGCGCATCTGCGCCAGATAGCGTGGGCCGAAACCATTGGTTATGACGACGTGTGGTTGACCGAACATCATTTCTGCGACGATGGTCACGCGCCGTCGATCCTGCCGCTGGCGGCAGCGGTCGCCGCCACCACCCAGCGCATACGCATCGGCACCGGCGTGCTGTTGTTGCCGCTGCACGACGCGGTGAGGGTCGCCGAAGACTGCGCGACCATCGACATCCTGTCGCGTGGTCGTTTTGAGCTCGGCGTCGGTATCGGCTACCGCCCTCAGGAATTTGCCGGCCTCGGACGTGATACCCGCGACCGCGCCACGCTGATGGACGAAGGCCTCACCATCATCCGCCGTCTGTGGGAAGGTGAAAGCGTTGACTTCGACGGCAAACATTATCGTCTGCAGGGCCTGCGCCTCTCACCGCCGCCGCAGCAGCGGCCGCGCCCGCCGCTATGGGTGGGCGGATTCGCACCGGCAGCTGCCAAACGCGCGGCGCGCCTCGCCGACGGTTACATCGGCACCGCTGACATGGTCGAGCAGGCGCAGATCTTTAAGGATGAATGGCAGCGACTCGGCCGACCCGGTCGCGGTCGTCTCGCGGGCGGCCACTTCTGGCTCATCGTCAGCCGTGATCCGGCGCGCACCTTCGCCGCCGTCGCGCCTCACGTCCAATACCAGATAGAGGTCTATAACGAATGGTTGAAGGACGCCGGTCAGGCGCTGTTTCCCGCGATTGAGGGACCGGAGGATCTGAAGCGCCTGGGCATACTCAATGTCGTGACACCCGCAGAAGCGGTCGACATCATCGGCGCCTATGTGGAGGCCACCGGCATCGAGCGTTATTACTGCTGGACCGTGCCGCCCGGCTACCCGGTGGAGCGTATGAACGAACATCTGGCGCTGTTTGCCGATGAGGTGATGCCGCATTTCCGGCCCCGCTGAAAGGGCGGCCCTGATCGCGAGCTATATTCATATGAGGAATTAAACTAAATTCCTATATGCCTAATGAGGCAGAATCCACCCATCGAGTTTGGGATGGAGACGAGTCCGTGAGCCTCATCAATGCTACCTTCAGCGCCAACCCGCTGACTCTGCCGGCCAATATCGCCGAGGCCAATGTCTACCTCGCCGGCGCGAGCGCCGGCGAGATCATTGCCTGGGCACTGGCGCGCGCCAGTAACCCGGTGATCTCGACCAACTTCCGTCCCCGCTCCGCAGCCCTGCTGCACATGGTGGCGCGCGCCTGCCCGAATATTCCCGTGATCTGGGTCGACACCGGCTACAACACGCCAGCCACCTACCGTTACATCGAACAGCTGCGCGGCCGTCTCAAGCTCAACCTGCGGGCCTACGCGCCCCATGTCAGCGTCGCGCGGCGTGCCGCTAGCGGCGGCCTGCCGGGCAGCGACACACCGCAGTTCGCGCGTTTCGTGCACGAAACCAAACTCGAACCGTTTGAACGTGCGTTTAACGAGCTGAAACCGGATGTGTGGTTTACCGGCGTGCGTCGCGACCAGAACGAATTCCGCAGCGGCTTAGGGGTGATTTCGCGCGGCGCGCAAAACACCCTGCGCGTGGCGCCGGTGTTCGACTGGAGCGAGCAGACACTGGCCGACTATCTGCTCGGTGAAGGTGTGCCTGACAACGACGATTATGTCGACCCAACCAAACCCGGCGCCAAACTCGAGTGCGGGCTGCAGTTGTTGAAATAACTCCCGCTTCGTCATGCACGGCCTGCACGGCCGTGCATGACGCGTGAGGCTCAGGCCTCGACCTTGACCGGAATCTTGCCGATGCGTGCCTGCCATTCGCGTGGGCCAGTTTCATGCACCGACACACCACGACTGTCGACCGCCACCGTCACCGGCATGTCTTCCACCACAAATTCGTGGATGGCTTCCATGCCGAGATCCTCAAACGCCACCACGCGCGCCTGACGAATGGCTTTCGAGACCAGGTAAGCGGCGCCGCCGACCGCCATCAGATACACCGCCTTGTGGCGCTTGATGGCATCGATCGCGACCGGGCCGCGCTCGGACTTACCAATCATGCCAAGCAGGCCGGTCTTGGCGAGCATCATTTCGGTGAATTTATCCATGCGGGTGGCGGTGGTCGGTCCTGCCGGCCCCACCACTTCCTCACGCACCGGGTCGACGGGGCCGACGTAGTAGATGAAGCGCCCATTAAAATCGACGCCCGCCGGCAAAGACTCGCCACGCGCAAAAATTTCTTCGATACGTTTATGCGCGGCGTCGCGGCCGGTCAGCATGGCGCCCGACAAAAGGATGGTCTCACCCGGCTGCCAGGTCTGGATCTCTTCGGCGGTTACAGTGTTGAGATTCACGCGCCGCGCATTACCCACCGACCAGGTGATCTTGGGCCAGTCTTCGAGTTTCGGCACCGGCAAATGCGCGACACCGGAACCATCGAGATGAAAATGCACATGGCGGGTGGCCGCACAATTGGGAATCATGGCGACCGGCAGTGACGCCGCGTGGGTCGGATAATCTTTGATTTTGACGTCGAGTACCGTCGTTAAACCACCCAGGCCCTGCGCGCCGATCCCGAGCGCATTGACCTTCTCATAGAGCTCGACACGTAACTCTTCGATTCTGTTCTGCGGGCCGCGCGCAATCAGTTCCTGCATGTCGATGTCGTCCATCAGGGACTCTTTCGCCATCAGCATTGCTTTCTCAGCTGTGCCACCGATGCCGATGCCGAGCATGCCCGGCGGACACCAGCCGGCGCCCATGGTCGGCACCGTCTTCAACACCCAGTCGACAATGCTGTCGGAGGGATTGAGCATCACAAACTTGGATTTATTTTCTGAGCCGCCGCCCTTGGCCGCGACCGTGATATCGACTTCATGGCCGGGCACCAGTTGCACATGGATGACTGCCGGCGTGTTGTCCTTGGTATTTTTACGGCTGCCGGCCGGATCGGACAACACCGAAGCACGCAGTTTGTTGTCCGGATGGTTATAGGCGCGCCGCACGCCCTCGTTGATCATATCTTCCAGCGCCATGTCATCGGCCCAGCGCACCTGCATGCCGACCTTAACGAAGACGTTGACGATGCCGGTGTCCTGACACAGCGGACGGTGGCCCTCGGCGCACATGCGCGAATTGATCAGGATCTGCGCCATGGCGTCCTTGGCCGCACTCGATTCTTCGAGTTCATAGGCGCGCGCCACGTTCTTGATGAAATCTGGCGGATGGTAATAGGAGATGTACTGCAGCGCGTCGGCCACGCTCTGGATGACATCAGCGGATTTGATTGCGTTCACGGCTAAACTCCACGGCACTAAACGAACGCAGCAACACTGCGTTCAGGGTCATAAATTCTGGCGGCGCGCATTGTCCGTCATCGGCTTGCCCGCAGTATAGCGGCCAGATGCCGGGTCTCAGCGCAGCGCGCGCTCAGCGGCCTCGATAGCAGCCAGTACCGCGTCGCGCACCGGCGGCGCATGCATCAGCAACAAGGCAAGGCGGGCCAGGAATTCGCTTTCGCGTTCGCGCCCGACCCGGTCGATGGCGGCCGCGAGCGACTCATAGCCCTGCTCAAAATCGGCGCCGGACAAAGCGGGCTCACTCATGCGAGTCGCGCCCCAGCGCACGGTCAAAAGCCGCGTTGAGAATACGCTCGTCCCATTGTCGCCATCGCCCGCACACATGCCTATCGGGTCGAATCAGATAACAACTGCCGTCAATGGCGCCATGCAGCGCCGCCAGCCGCCCATGGTCATCCGCCACGACATGACACCAGCCGTCAACACACGGGCCAATCACCAGCGCCCGGGCCGCCTCGTCGCCGAGGCTCAAGCGGCGACAGACGGCCTGCAGTGTTTCGGGTATCTCGCCGTCGCGGGTGAAATACATCACGGTGAAACCTGCACCAATATGATCGAGCAGATACCCGTGCTCGCCACACAGGCGATTGGGCAAGGGTGCACCGACGGGCGGGCCACACTCGAAACCCTCGTCATCGCGGCTCGACAAGGGGCTGTCGCGATAGGTGTAGGGCTGCGATTGGCGCGGGTCGAGCAGACGCTGCGCAAATGGATGCTCCAGTGACAAGGCCAGCGCCGCGTCACGCAACAGTCGCTGTCCACGTGTCGGCGGCGACATGAAACGTGTGCTCTTGCTGGCCTGGGCAAAGATGTCGAGGGTTGCGCCTCGGCGTTCGGGCGAGTAGGAATCGAGCAACGTCGCTGGCGCCTCACCGCGCACCACACAGGCCAGCTTCCAGCCGATGTTCAAGGCATCGGCGAAGCCGGAATTCAAACCACGCACACCGAATATCGGCACCAGATGGGCAGCGTCGCCGCACAAAATCACGCGCCCGTGGCGGTAGTCGTCGAGACACAGGGTGTAGGCCTTGTACACACTCCACCATTCGAGCTCCCACGGCGCAGTTTCGCCGAGCATGGCGATGATTGCCGCGACCCGCGCGCGGATGGTCGGTTCGGCAAGCGCGTGGGTTTCGTCCTCATGCTCATCGAGTTGGTAATCGATACGCCAGATATTATCCGGCTGGCGATGCACCAGCACGGTCGCGCCCGGGTTGCCCGGACAGTCAAAGAACGCGCGCCGCTCGGTCGGATAGTCCGATGCCATCTGCACGTCGACAATCACATAGCGCCCCTCGTGGGCAGCGCCCTTGAGTTTGAGCCCCAGCGCCTGGCGCACCACACTGCGCGCGCCATCGGCGGCCAGCACATAGTCCGCACACATGCTGTACTCGCCCGCGGCGGTGGCGACCGTGAGTCGCACACCGTCATCGCTGCTTTCGAGCGCTGTCACACGTTGTTGCCAGCGCAAATCGATCAGGGGGTCGCTCTGCGCACGCTCGACCAGAAACTGTTCGATGTACTGCTGCTGCAGGTTGAGCATGGGCGGAAAGCACTCGTCGGCAGAGTGCGGCATCTCAAGGCGATAGACCGGCGCGCCCCGAAAGTAGGAAGTGCCGTGGGTCCACGGCAGTCCCTTGGCCATAAAACGTCGCGCGACACCGAGTTGACTCAAACCTTCAAGGCTGTGGCGCGCGATACAGATGGCACGGCTACCGTCGTTGAAGCTCGATTTATCATCGAGCACCGTGACGGGCACGCCATGACGGGCAAGTTCCAACGCCGCCGTTACACCTACCGGTCCAGCGCCGACCACCACCACCGGGTGGTGCACGGACTTCCCGTCCAATTCCGCTGGCCGCACAAAATCGAAGTGCGGGTAATCGAAATACAACGAATGCGGGCGCGCCGCAGGCCGGCTCATGAGGCGGACCGCGCAGGTAGAGCCCGGCGTTTTTCAAGCCGCGCCGCGAAGAATACGGATGTGCTTAAGCTTTTCTTCATAAGTGTCCGATAAATGGCCATATCGACCCCCCAGATCGGGGTTGTTATACTGCTGGCGGGGAACATTCAGCGAGGCACTTGATTGCCTTGCGCCGGTTAGTCTGGGCAGGAGGCTAACCGAAAGAGACCAGGCTTTTGAACAGGGGTTAATGACCATGGCCACTTTCCAACGGGCCGCGCTCGCCGCGGCAATTGCGACCTTGACTGCTGGAGCGTCCCACGCCGAGGTGCTCGAGGAAGTCACTGTCACTGCGCAGAAGCGCGAACAGAGCGTACAGGACGTCGGCATTTCAGTGTCGGCCTATAGCGGCAAACAGATCCAGCAACTCGGCTACACCAGCGCACAGGAAGTGACCGGTCTCGCACCGGGCGTCAGCACCATCCAACCTAACGGCCCGTCGAACTTCGCGCTCGGCATCCGCGGTGTCGCGCAGAACGACTTTGTGACCAACCAGGAAAGTCCGGTCTCGATCTACGTTGACGACGTCTATCTCAGCCAGATGTCGAGCGCCGGTTTCCAACTGTTCGATTTGGACCGTGTCGAAATTCTGCGCGGTCCGCAGGGCACGCTCTATGGTCGCAACGCGACCGGCGGTCTGGCCCACTACATTTCGAAAAAACCCACCGACGAATTCGATGGTTATGCCCAGGCGATCGGCGGCTACTACGGGCAGGCAAAATTCCAGGGCGCGTTCGGCGGCCCGGTCACCGACAAGGTGCGCGCACGCGTAGCATTGGCCACCAACCACGACGATGGTTATGTCAACAATCGCCTGCTGAATGACGATATCGGCAACAACAATGACTATGCCGGCCGCGGCCAGTTGCTGTTCCTGCCGACCGATGACACTGAGTTCCTGCTCAACGTGCGCGGCTCATTGCAGCAGGTGCGTACCGGTTTCTGGGAGAACGTTTCGACCCGTCCGGACGCCAGCGGTAACGGCTTCTACACACCGTCACTGCCTAACTTCAACGGCTATCGTGATGGCGACGGTGACAACTTCACCGGCGACTACAACAAGTTCGGCTTCCAGGACATGCACACTTTCGGCGTGTCGGGTAATTTCAAGTGGAACTTCCGCGACAACGTCACGCTAACTTCAATCACTGACTACAGCGAGGTCAAGCGCGATTACATTGAAGACTCCGACGCTTCGCCGTTTGAGGATTTTAACTTCTTCCTCGCCACCGACGCCGAGCAGATCTCGCAGGAACTGCGTTTGAATGGCGACACGGACAAAACGCGCTGGGTGGCTGGGTTTTACTATCTGAACATCAAAGTCAGAGACGCCAACGGTGCCGTGCAGCCCCTCATGAGCGGCATCTGGGACGGCACCAAACCCGGTAATGACAGTATCCTCGGCGGTCTTGGATTCACCGGTCCGCTGGTCGATGCACCCTTCGGCGCTTTCGGCTCGGTGTTCGAAGGTGACGGCACCCCGCTCGGCATCGACAACCCCTATCGAACCGAGACCAATAGCTGGTCGATGTTCGGCCAGACCGAATACGACTTCACCTCACAGTGGACCGGTATTGTCGGTTTTCGCTACATCGACGAAAACAAAGACCACCACTACGAAAGCAACTTCGTCGACTTTCAGCCGGGCCTCAGGCAGCGTAACGGCAATCAACAGATACTTGGCAATCTGTCCACCTATGACGGTGAACTGGACAAGAGTCTGTGGTCGGCCAAGGCCCAGATGAATTTCAAGCCGACGGACAACTGGCTGCTGTATGCCGGTTGGAACCGCGGCGTGAAGGGCGGTGGTTTCAACGCTCCGCTTGATGTGACCGACTACTTCGGATCCTTTGGCCCGCCCGGTGGCCTGATCCCGCTCACCGACGCCAACATGGAGTTCAAGGAAGAAAAACTCGATGCCTACGAGGCCGGCTTCAAGCTTGAAATGTTCGACGGTAAGGCGCGCCTGAACGGTTCCGCCTTTTACTACGACTATCAGGACTACCAGGCCTTTCAGATTGTCGGTCTGACGACGTTTATCACCAACGCTGACGCCAAGAGCCATGGCTTCGAGCTGGAGTTCCAGACCACGCCTATCGAAGGCCTGGACCTGTTGCTCGGTGCGGCCTATCTCGATGTGAATGTGCAGGATGTGGATCTCGATGGCCCCGGCCCGCTCGGCGCTGCGGATACCAAACCGGTGCAGTCACCGAAGTGGAATCTGAACGGTCTGCTGCGCTATTCCTGGCCCTATATGGACGGCAAGCTGGCCTGGCAGGCAGATTTCCGCTATCGCTCCAAACATTACTTCAGCCTGACCAAGGCTGAAGCGAGCACCGAGAACGGCTACATCATCGGCGACGCGCGGTTCAGCTACACCACGCTGGATGAAAAGTGGGAGGCGGCGATATTCGTCAACAACATTGCCGACGAGAACTATCTCGTGCAGACCTTCGACCTGGGAGCGGTGTTCGGTATGACCGAGCAGTACTACGGTCTGCCGCGCTGGGTCGGCGGCACCATTCGGTATAACTTCTAAGTCAGTCTTGATCCCGGTGGCGCGCTGCGCCACCGGGAATTAATCGCGCACCAACTCGCGCAGACGCAGCACTTCGACCTTGCCCATCACGTTACGCGGCAGGGCGTCAACGAACACCACATCTTTCGGTTGTTTGTAGCGGGCGATGTGTCCGTCGAACAGCTTGAGCACATCTTCCTTCTCGGTCTCGGCATTGGCGCGCACCGCGACCACCACCGGTACCTCGCCCCATTGCGGGTCGGGGCGCCCGGCAACCGCCGCTTCGCGCAACACGCCACTGGCAGCCAGAATTCTTTCGAGTTCAGCCGGGTAGATATTCTCACCGCCGGAAATGATGACGTGCTTGCGGCGATCTGTGAACCAGAAAAAGCCGTTTTTGTCGCGCACCGCGACATCACCACTGACGAACCAGCCATCCACAAAGGGCACCGCTTCACGCGCCTTGAGGTCCCAGTAGCCGAGAGCAACATGCGGGCCGCGAACCAGAATCTCACCGGCCTCACCTTGCGCCACGTCCTGTCCCGTCTCATCGACCAGACGAATCTCGGTGTTCAAACCTGCCTGGCCAATCGAGCCCACACTACTGAAGGCGTGTTCGATGCGTTGATAGATGGCGACCGGCCCGGTCTCGGTCGCGCCATAGACCTGAATCACCGGCACGCCGCGTGAATGCACCGCCTCAATGAGGGACACCGGTACGTCGGTCGAACCGGTGGTACAGGCGCGCAGACAGGAAACATCGGTGCGCTGCCAGTGCGGATGCGCGAGTAATGCCGCAATCGTGGCGGGCACCTGCACCGTCAGGCTTGGGCGCAACCGCGCGATAGCGTCGAGCGTACGCGCGGCGTCGAAGCGCGCTTCGAGTATCACCGTTGCACCACACTCCAGCGCCGGCAAGGTTTGAATGTTGAGACCACCGACATGGAACATCGGCAGCACCGTCAACACCCGGTCGGTGGCGCACAAGTCGTGCATGTGCTGCGAGTTACGCGCGTTGTTGCATAGCGCGTCCTGGGTCAACAGCGCGCCCTTGGCGCGGCCGGTCGTGCCGGAGGTATAGACCAATAAAACCCCGCGCTCCGGGCCCGCGAAGGAGTCGGCGGCGAGGCCTGGGACGCTTTCGGCATCGGGCAAGCGCGACAGATTTTTGCGCCGCTCGCGGGCGTATACCAGTGGCACGCCAGCGAGCGCCTCGGCGCGTTCCGCACAAGAGCTGTCGACCACCGCCAGCGTCGCGCCGGCGTCAGCCACTATTTCTGCGAGTTCTTCGTCGGACAAGCGCCAGTTCAGCGGCACCATCACCAGACCGGTGCGCGCGCAGGCGAACAACATCGCCAGCATGTCGGGCGTGTTAAAGCCGAGCCACGCAATACGTGCGCCGGGCGCGAGGCCACGTTCGTTCTGCAGCCAGGCCGCGAGACGTTGGCTGCGCGCCGCAAGCTCAGCGTAACCGATGAGCTCGTCTTCAAAGATCAAGGCCGGCTTGTCCGGCGTGTGCGCGGCGTTCGCCTCCAGCCAATCGGCGAACGGCAACACTAGTCGCTCTCACCGGGCAGATAGAGTGCGTCGCGACCGATACGCTCCATACACAAATCGGCACTCCAGGGCAGCATCAGGGAGCCGCAGCGACTGTCACGATACAGCCGTTCGAGCGGCAACGACTTCAGCATAGATTGGCCACCGCAGGTGCGAATAGCGAGTTGACACAATTCGTTGGCGTTCTCCATTGCACTGTACTGCGCGGCATAAGCGCGCATCACCTGTTCGCGGCTGGGGTCGATACGCGCTTCGGAGATTGCCTGAAACCACAGACTCTTGGTCTGTTCGAGGCGGATCAGCATCTCTGCAATGTTGTGCTGTTTGGAGGGTGAAGCGCGACGCTTGTCGCCGCCCTGCCCCGCCACTTCGCCGCGCAGATAACGCACCGTAAAATCGTAGGCCGCCTGCGCAATGCCGATATAGGTCGGCGTCAGCGTCATGAACATATGCGGCATACGAATGGCCGCCTGGTAGTAGACACCGGTAGGCATCAAGGCCTCGTCCGCATCCACATAGACGTTGTCGAGCAACAGCGTGCGCGACACCGTGCCACGCATGCCGAGCGGGTCCCATTCGCCGGTGACAGTCAGACCTGCGGAAGTGGCTGGCACTGCGACATACATGGTATTGCGTCGTGACAACGCGGCATCGCCTTGCGCCTCGGTACACAGGATGCCGTAATAATCGGCACTGCCGGACAGCGAGGCGAAGATTTTTTTGCCGCTCAAGCGCCAACCCTGGCCGTCGCGACGCGCAGTGGTGGCGAACGGCACAGCACCGGCAGCGGCGGTGCCGCCTTCCGAGAACGGCTGTGCGTAGATGGCGCCGTCACCAATAATTCGGTTGTAATGCCCAACCCGACGCCGAGCGTGTTCGCGACGCTCGTCCGCACTCATGTCCATGCCATCAGCCAGCGGGCCGCTCCATAAACAGGAGCACACATGCATGTTCCAGGTCAGCGCGGTAGCGCCGCAGTAGCGGCCGATTTCAGCCGCGGTCAGGGCGTAGGCGCGGTAGTCGGCACCGAAACCACCGTGTTCACGCGGCACCGCAATGCCGAGCAAACCCGCCTCCCGCAGGTCGTGATAGTTTTCGGTGGGAAAGCGCGCTTCGCGATCGAAAGTCGCGGCGCGCGCGGCGAATTTGTTCTGCCCAAGTCGCCTTGCGAGCGTCGTCAGTTCGGCCTCCTGGACAGTGAGGCGAAACGCCGCGGGGTCGAATATCGGTGCATCTTCGCTCATGGCGTAGTCGACCTCATTGCGCGGACGCGGCGCGTCACGCTTTCACCAATTGTCCAGCCTCGACCACAGCACGACCATCGAGCGTGACCGTGCAGTTGCGCACCGGCAAATCAAAATGTCCTTCGGTAAAACGCCCGGCCACTTCGTTGGCACCGGTCGAATACAAAAAGTTGCCGGCAAAGGCACGCAGTTCGGTGCCATTGGTATCGCGCTGGTCATACATGGCCAGCGCTTCGTAGCGCGCGCGCTCGTTCAAACCCCAACCGACATGGCTGACACCGTAGGCCTCGCGGTCGCCCCACGCGGCGAGATAACGGCGCATGAGTTCGGCATCGGTGCCGCTGCCGTTGATGGCAGTCACAAAATCGTTTTCGATGATCAACTCGACCGGACTGACGAGATAACGTTTGAAAGTGAGATTGATGTCTCCGGCGTCCATCACCAGACGGCCATGCACCGAGCCCGGCTTGGGGAAGTTGACCACGATGCCACCCGGCCAGTGGGACAACATGCCCGGTTTGTCGGCCCAGCCCCATACACCACCGGTGCGCGCATCGGTCAGGTCAATACGCAAGTCGGTGCCGGCGGCGGAGCTGACATGCATCGCACTCGCGACCCGACACGCTTTAATCGCCGCACGCGCGACCGCTTCGTCTTCGGCACGCGGCACCAACCGCTCGAGCGCATCGGGATGTTCGTTGGAGACCATAAGAATCCGCGCGCCGGCACCCAGGATGTCCGGTAACTGCGGGGCATGCAGCAGGCCTTCGACGGTCAGGTCCACTACCAGGGTGCTGGCCTTGAGCGCCGCGAGCGCTGCACTCTGACCATTCAAGGCCTGGCTCGCGCCAGTCGAACGCACCGGCACCGGCGCACTCTGAGCCGGCGTCGGCACTGTGACCGTGACAGGATGGGTGCCGAGTTGTTCGAGCGCGAGGCGCGCCAAATCAATATTCAGTGTGCGCGACTGGCTCTCGGCCAACAGCGCAACCTGCTCACCGGGTGCCACTTTGCACAACTCGAAGACCTTCACAAATGCCGCCAGCCAGCGCTGCTCGATCCTGTCGTTCATCATCGCGAGATCCCCTTCACGCGCCGCTGGCGCATTGCTTTAAGTCGGAGGCAGTGGTGCCGCTGGCCGGGCCTGTTGAAAGGCCTTGAGTTCAAGGCAACGCGCCTCAACCGCCGCCAGACGCGGAAACTCTTCGACGTCGATGCCGCTGCGCCGCGCCACTTCGAGTTGCG
>CAMCBY010000020.1 GCA_945873015.1 Klebsiella pneumoniae | reverse complement strand
GATGGGCCGGCCAAACTGCTGGCGCTCCTGCGCATAGGCCAACGCGTCTTCCAGCGCGCCCTGAGCGAGACCAATCGAGCGCGCGGCGGTATGGGCACGCGCTTCGTCGAGGCCACGCGCCAACGCATAGAAGGCCTTGCCCTCTGCGCCTATCAGCGCACTGGCCGGCGCACGGTATTGCTCGAACGCGAGCTCGAACGTTTTCCAGCCGAAATAACCAATCTTCGGGATCTCTGCGCCATGCACCCCGGCCGGAAAACTGCCGCGTGGTTTGTCGAGCAGGAAGGCACTGATGCCGACGTGCCGTTTGCTGGCATCGGGCGGCGCCGAAGTGCGCGCGAACAACAGGATGTAATCGGCGCCATCGGCGAAGGTGCACCAGTATTTATTGCCGGTGATGACCCATTCGTCGCCGTCGCGCACCGCTCGACAGGAAATCGACGCCAGGTCCGAACCGGTATCCGGCTCCGACAGCGACATTGCGCCGAGGTATTCACCACGCACCACGCGCGGCATCATGCGCGCGCGCTGCGCTTCATCGAGCAGGCTCAAGGTCATGGTGCCGTTGCCGCGCGCGATGATACTGGCCACGCTCATCCAGCCGCGCGCCAACTGCTCGGAGATCAGGCAGTACTCAAACACACCGAGTCCGCTGCCGCCGTATTGCTCCGGCACGCGGATGCCGAAGTAGCCCATGTCGGCGAGTTTCTGGCGCAACTCGAGCGGAATGTCGCCTTGCACCGGGTCGAGCGCATTGGCGACCGGCAACACTTCATTGAGGGTGAACTCGCGCGCAGTGTCGCGAATCATGATGCGCTCCGGGGTCAGATAACGATGCACGCTGGCCGCCTCTTGCATGGGCTCATTCCTCGAGATGGGTCAGGCCGCCATCGCGGCCCACAGATTCAGTAAGGTTTGGAGATCAGGATGCCGGCTGCGCGCAGGGCATCGATATCCGCCGTGCTCTTGCCGAGCAAGCCGCCCAGGACCTCGTCGTTGTGTTCGCCCAGCAGTGGCGCGACGTAATCATTATTGGCGGGGAAATCCGAAGTTTTGATCGGCATGCCGGGGATCTGAAACTCACCGGCTACCGGATCGACGATGGTGCGTATGGTGCCGCGCTCGATGAAGTGCGGATGTTTGACGGTCTGTTCAATCGACAATACCGGCGCGCACGGCACACCATGCGCATCAAAGGCCGCGATTGCGCTGTCGACATCGGCAAAAGACTTGAGCCAGTTCTCGATGTAGGCGACCACCTCGTCGAAACGCGTCATGCGTTCAGCATCGGTGGCCCAGCCCGGCGCGGTGGCAAGATCCGGTCGACCCATCGCCGCACATACATCGCGCCAGTGGTGCAGGAACCCCATGAGCACGATATCGCCGCCGTTGGCACGGAATACACCGGCCGGGCACAGATAAGTCAGATGGCGACCGCTGCGCGTGGGTTTAATCTCTCCCAGGCTGGCGCTGAACTGGTGAACATTCACTTCGTGCGCGTGGTAATAACAATCGAGCAGCGCGATATCGAGAAACTGACCACGGCCGGTGCGCGCGCGATACAACAAAGAAGCGGCAATCGCGAAGGCGGCATGTACGCCGGTGCTGACGTCGCCTAAGCCCAGCAGAGGAATATAGGGCGAGTCGTCACGCGGCCCGATCATGGAGGTGACACCGGCATAGGCCTGGGCGATGTAGTCGTAACCGGGTTTATGCGACAAGGGTCCGCTCTGACCAAGCGCCGAGATCGAACACAGAATGATGTCCTCACGCAGCTTCCTGAGATCCTCATAAGCGAGACCCATGCCCTTCATGACGCCGGGTTTGTAGTTCTCCACCACCACGTCGCAATGGGGCACGATTTCTCGCACCAGGTCGAGGCCGCCCGGCTTGCTGAAATCGATAGCGACACTGCGCTTGTTGAGATTCTGCTGCACAAAATACAGGCCGCGCTCATTGCGCATCTTCGACACCAGACGGGTGCGGTCGCCATCGGGCGCGGCTTCGACCTTGATCACATCTGCGCCCATTTCGGCGAACAGACGGGTGCAGGTCGGGCCGGCCAGCGCGCGCGACAGATCGAGTATGCGGATGCCGCTCAACATATGCGGGTTGAGTTGACTCATGGACGCTCCCCTGTGACTGTGATTGTTGTTATGCGGCCAGCGATTGCTCCGCTGCGGCCACGGTCTGCGCAATCAAGGTATTGATGGTCATCGGCCCAACCCCGCCAGGCACCGGTGTATAAGCCGCGCAACGCGCGACCAGCGGCCCGAGTTCGATGTCCCCTACCCCGCCCGGATGATAGCCGGCATCGACCACTACCGCGCTGTCCTTGATCCACGCGGCGCGAATGAACTGCGGTTTGCCGACCGCGCCAACCACGAGGTCGGCCTGGCGCAGCAGTGCCGGCAGATCGCGCGTGCGCGAGTGACAGATGAGCACGGTGGCGTCGGCGTTGAGCAGCATCGCCGCCATTGGCTTGCCGAGTATCGGGCTGCGCCCGACCACCACCGCCAGTTGCCCGGCCAGCGGCACGCGGTAATGTTTGAGCAGGCGCATGATGCCGGCCGGTGTCGCTGAGCCCCAGGCGTGTTCGCCCATTGCCATGCGGCCAAAACCATAGGTGGTCACACCGTCGACGTCTTTGTGCAGCGCAATCCTGTCAAAACAGGCGCGCTCGTCGATATGCGCGGGCACCGGGTGTTGCAGCAGGATGCCATGCACGTCGGCATTGGCGTTCAGCGCATCGATGTGTTCCAGCAGTTCGACGGTAGTGGTCGCAGCCGGCAATTCGATGCGCAGCGACTGCATGCCGACACGCTGGCAGGCATTACCCTTCATGCGTACATAGGTCGCCGAGGCCGGATCGTCACCGACCAGGATGGTTGCCAATATGGGCACGCGTCCGCCGCTGCTGAGCTTGAGTTGCTCGACCCTCGCGGACAGCACATGTTCCTCGGCCGCAGCCAGGGCCTTGCCGTCGAGCACCAATGCGGACATGCATTCCTCCAGAACGTGGGATGAGATTAAAAGTCGCCGGTATAGTGCCTTGTCCGCCGAAGGTCTGACAAATGCCAGCTCTCCCGTAGGTGCGAATTCATTCGCACATTCAAAGGCGCACCCGCGTGTTCGGCCGTTGTATGAATGTGCGCATGAATTCGCAGCTACAAGGGGCTCGCGATTTGTGGGAGATTAGGCACCCGCTGCAGAACGTTGATGAGGAGTCCCGCGATGCCCGAGATTCGATATGGCGAAGCCGTCGCCGTCGCACCCCATGTGCGCCGTGTCACCGCACCCAACAGCGGGCGTATGACCGGTCCAGGCACCAATACCTATCTGGTGGGTGAACGCGAACTGGCGATGATCGATCCCGGTCCCAACCTGCCGGAGCACGTCGATGCCCTGGAGCGCATCTGCGATGGTCGCCTGCGCTGGATACTGGTGACCCATACCCATCGCGATCACTCACCGGCGGCCCGCGTGCTCGCCGAGCGCACTGGCGCTGCGCTGGTCGGCAATGTCATCCCCAATGACGGTTTTCAGGATGAGACCTTCAGCGGCGCCCGCCAGCTCGCGCAGGACGATGTGCTCAGCACCGACGAATTTACGATACGCGCGTTGCTGACACCGGGTCATGTCAGCAACCATATCTGCTATCTGGTCGAACAGGACGGCCTGCTCATGACCGGCGACCACATCATGGGCGGCTCGACGGTGGTGATCGTGCCGCCGCACGGCAACATGCAGCACTACATTGAATCGCTGCGTCGTATGCTGAATTACAAAGTGGATTTCCTCGCGCCGGGCCACGGTGACCTGATTGGAAATCCGCGCGCTGAAATCGAGCACCTGATTGCCCATCGCCTGAAACGTGAAGCGAAGGTGGCCGATGCGTTGACGCGTCTCGGTACGGTCGACATCGACACGCTGACGCCGGTGGTCTACGACGACGTCGACAAGGTCATGCATTCATGGGCGGCAATGTCCCTCCACGCCCATCTGCTCAAGCTGCGCGACGACGGCCGTGCACGCGAGCAGGACGGACAATGGAGCATGCTGCCTTAAGTCGGCCTCAGAACGACACCGACAGATTCAACGAACCGAAGTTGTGGCGGCGGGTCTGGCCGTCGAACTCACGGCTACGAAAGACCTGGGCGTAGGACAGCTTGATACCGTCATAAATCACGCTCGCGCCCAGGATCAGATCGCCCACCGGAATTTTTTTGTCGACGCTGTGGCTGTCCTCGAAGGTATTGCCGTCGAGAAAGATATTGCGCGCGACCAGGCGCCCGCCGACGGCGGCAAAACCATAGGCGCCAAAACCGCGGCTCCGTCCGCCCGCGCCGCTCACGGTGCTCGGGGCATTTGAATCACCGCCCGGGCGGATCAACGAGGTGCCGAAGTCCTGGGGCAGATGCCAGCCGAGACGGAATTCGGCGCCGGCCGCGCCGTAATCCATGACCGTGCCCGCAGCGAGCCCGACATGGGTGATGAGGTCATAACCGAACTGACTGACGAGCGGTGCGCTCAACACCCGCCATTTTCGTTCGTAATAGAGCAGGAAGGCCGGCTCGTTGGAGAGCTGGTTCTGCCAGCCCTGCGGCACATCGAAACCGCGCAGTTCGTGCACCAGGCGCTGGGCGTCCTCGGCCAAAGAGGCCGGTCCAATCATGCCGACCTGCACATCGAAGGTGTCGGCTACGTAGTCGGTTTTGCTGACCAAGGTCAGGCCACCGAACAACCAACCCGCATAGGGCCGATCGTCCTCGACCAGTTGCACCGTCTGGGTGTCTCCTGGGGTGAACATCAACTGCCCGACTGAGAAACCGAGATTAAACGCCCGTTCGTTCTCACCCAGCACCGCATGTTCGAACGCATTCAGCCCGTGCACCGCACGCAACAACCACGCCGGCACGCCGGGCGCTTCGCCCAGGGCTTTGAGGTTGGGCGACATCCAGTTCATTTTGAAGCCGTTGGTGTACTGCTGATCGGAGTCACCGAACAGGTCGTTCTCAAACAGCACCGTGAGCGTTTGCGGTCCCGCGTCGGGCGCTGCGGGTGCGCTGGACACATCGGCAGCGACGGCGGCCGTGCACAACAAAAACAGAACAATGAAGTAGAGAGGCTGGGGTTTATTCATGCGCAATCAGGCAGGTGTTTCCCCCGACCGCGGGGTAATAGTTCAGGGCCGACGGGCACTATATCATCCAAGCCTGAATGCATAACGAATCGGGCGGGGGAAACAACATGGCATGGATGAAACTCGGACAGGTGGAGATAGGTCGCGCCATCGAGAGTAACGGACCGTTCATCAGCATCTACGATTTTTTCCCCGACGCGACGCCTGAGATCCTAGCCCCTCATCGGCACTGGCTGGAGCCGATGGCGCTTGAACCCGGCACCGACAAACTGCTCATGCCCATCCAGAGTTACGTCATTCGCACACCGCAGAATGTGGTGCTGGTCGATAGCTGTGTCGGCAACCACAAGTCGGTGAAGTGGTTCCCGACCTGGCACCAGATGGAAGGCAATACCTATCTGCCGGCACTCGCCGCACTCGGCCTGCAACCGCAGGACATCGACGTGGTGCTGTGTACCCATCTGCATGTCGACCACAGCGGCTGGAACACCCAGTGGCTGGACGGCCGCTGGCGCCCGACGTTCAGCAAGGCACGTTACATCCTGTCGCGCACCGAAGTGGCGGCCTGCGAGAAACTGCATCGCGATTACAAAGACCCGACCTACGCCGAGAACGTGCTGCCGATCATCGAAGCCGGCCAGGCGGTACTGGTTGATGACGACCATCAGATTGACGACTACGTGTGGCTCGAGCCGACGCCGGGCCACACCCACGGCCATTGCGCAGTGCGGGTCGATGGCCGTGGCGCCGATGCGGTGGTGACCGGCGACCTCATCCACAGCCCGATACAGTGCCGTTACCCGGAATGGAATTTCCGCCACGACGCCAACAAACCGCTGGCCGCGCAGACTCGCCGCAGCTTTCTTGAGCGATACAGTGATTGCGCCACCCAGGTGCTGACCGCGCATTTCCCGCTGCCGTCGGCCGGCGCAGTCAAGCGCGAGGGTGATGCGTTCCGTTTCGATTACTGGCCGGCCGGCCGCTTCATCTGAAACGAACGACCGCGTCAACGCGGTTCGGGATTCTCGTGCAGGCGCCGCAGCCAGGCGGCCAGTTCGTGGGGCCCGAGATGCGGCTCGAGTTCGAGCATGATGGCCGCCACGCCACTCGCGTGGGCGGCCGCGAAAGACGGTCCAGAGACAAAATCGTAACGACCACCCGGCACCGTCGTCAGTAATTGCAGGCCAGGCACGGTCAGACGTTCGCCCGGCACCTCGACCCCGCTCTGCCGCGCCTGCTCGACGGCAATGACTTGTGCAATCGAGGTCGGGAAAGTCTGGCCTGCTTCCTCGCCGATCGCACCGAACACCACCGCACCGAGTTCCACCGCGCGTTCCACCAGCCGCGCCAGCAAGGGATCGTCCGGTCCTGCCAGGCTCAGATTGATGATGCGTGCACGGATTTCGATGGCGTAATCGAGCGCCTGGGCGAGCGTATAGCTGCTGCAGATACCGTCGCCATAATTGGGCTCCCAGCAGGCGCGCAACACATACACCGACGATTTCGATGCCAGACCGTGAATACCGACCTCATTGCCGGCGTGGGCCGCGATCAGGCCGGTCACGGCCGTGCCGTGGAATTCAGCCGGGATCACGTTGCTGTCGCCACCGACGAAGTTGCGCGCTTCGGCGACCTGTCCGAGCAGATCGGGATGGGCGGTATCGATGCCGGTGTCGATCACGGCTATCCGCACATTGCGCCCACTGCCACGGGTCGCAAGTGTCGAAACCCCACCGGGACGGGTGCGCACCTGCAAATCGAAATAGGGATCTTTGGGCGGCATGCCGGCAACGTGGTGCAGGAATACACCCTGCGCCGAGGCAATTCGCGGGTCGCGCTTGAGACGCGCCAACAGACTTTCGCGGGTGTGTGGCGCAGCGAGAGCAAACACAGCGGTGTCGGCCTCGAGCGCGGCCAGATGCCGCTGTTCGAGCGTGCGCAAGCCATAGTCGTGTGCCACGGCCGCCGCCGTCGCTGCCGGTGCAGCATCACCCGCGTGCAGCACCACCATGATCTGTGCATCCACCGACGCAGCGGCCAACGCCGCCTGTGCGCATAAGCACAGCAGCGCGACGGCGAAGCACTTGCGGCGCGCCGCGCCGCCGCGTCTCACCGTCGGCGATCCGGGCGCGTGCCGGTATTACGCAACGGCTCGACGAACAAGGTGTCGGCCTCGGCGCGCATCTGCTCGATGACCGAGTTGATATTGCGCGGCCCAAGTTCGAGGCGCACGGTCATCACGCCGATGGCCGTCGGTCCCTCCAGCAACTCGGCCTGGTGAGCGTGCAGCCAGGCATCGCGCTTGGCCGAGGTGACTCCGTCCTTCAGCACCACGCGCAATAACGGCTGGTCGAGAGATGATGACAGATGCTCGCGGCGACCCAGGGTTTGAAACTGTTTCTCGGCGCTATCGACCACCGTCTCGTGACTGCGCTGGACATTCCACACCAGCAGCATCGCCAAGGCGATGAACGCGACCGCCGCCAGCATCGGAGCCGGCGCCAGCATGTCGACCAGCAGACTGCGCAAGCGTTCGCGCCAGGAACGCTCGCGGGCGTCAATTTCTGCCGAGAGGCGCGCAAAGGCCTGCGCGCTGGCATGTTCGTGGGCGGGTGCGCTGATGGCGAGATTCAATTGCCGCAGATGCCGCACTTCACGCGCACAGACCAGGCACTCGCGTAAATGGCTGTCGACCTGTGCACGCTGGGCAGGCTCCAGGGCGTCGTTGTGATACCAGGGCAGCAATTCCCACGCCGCCGC
Organism: Klebsiella pneumoniae; assembly: GCA_945873015.1. Lineage (GTDB taxonomy): Bacteria > Pseudomonadota > Gammaproteobacteria > JADJYF01. The sequence goes on along the minus strand of CAMCBY010000020.1, from coordinate 12,797 downwards.
GTGGGCGGGATGGTTGGAAGACTGTTCAGCGCCGTTCATCCGAATTCTCCACGCTCATGGCCAGATCGAGCGCCGGTTTCAGGCGCTCGCGCGCATAGAACATACGCGTCTTCACTGTGTTGACCGGACAACCGACGATGGCGGCAATCTCGGGATAGGTATAACCGTAAAAAAATGCCAGGTGCACGATGCTGCGCTGAGCCAGCGGCAACTTGGCGACCGCCACCCGAATACGCTCGATGGCGGCGCGGTGACTGACCGTATCGGCCGGGTCACGACGGTCTTCCTGCTCGACGTCGCAGTGCAACTCACGTGCGGCCAGTCGTTTGTTCGACTTCAGGCGCTTGAGCGCCTTTTTGTAGGCGATGCCGAAAATCCAGGTCGAGACCTTCGACTGCTCACGAAACTCATCGGCCTTGTTCCACACCACCATCATGGTGTCGTTGATGGTTTCCTCGACGTCGGGCGGCGCGCCGAGAATGCGCAGCACGAACTCGAACAGGCGCGGGTAGAAGTCCCGGTACAGCGCTTCAAACGCGCCGCGGTCATGGCGCAGACTGCGCAGGCGGGCCAAGTCCTGGTCCAGTTCCGTTTCGACGCTATCGGCAATTCTTGTCATGTTGTAACGGACCGGCACCCACTTCGCGGTGCCGGCCACACTCCCCTGCTTATGCGTTAAGTACCCCGTGCGGCGGGGATGGTTCGATTACTCGACTACGCTGGTCGCGTTCGAACGGATGCAAGGCCCGTTCAGGGCGCCGTGTAATGGGGCGCCTTGGTTTTGACGTAGGTCTGTTTCAGGACGATTTTGTCGCCGACGAACTGCAGCAGATCCAGCCCGCGCATGACCTGCGGCACGCCGTCCTTTTCGATGGTCATGTCCCAACTGCTCATGACCTTGCCGCTGCCGGCGTCGATGAAGGTGTCGTCCTCGATGAACTGGATGGGGCCGAACTTGCCCTCGAACTGCGGGGCAAAGGCCTTACGTATCGCCTCACGGCCGCGACTGGCGCGCCCGGTCAGTTCTTCGTAGACCGCATCGTCAGTGAAATAAGACATCACTGCGTCAAGATCGTAACGATTGAAGGCGTCGAGGAAAGCGACACTCAAGTCATGAAGTTCGCGGTAACGTTCGGACATGGCTGGCACTCCGGTGGCACGGGACCGGCATCATAGCGCGCGCCACGCGTCCGTACTCAGGCCAGACGGCCGTGAAAACGCAGGAAATCGAGGGCGGTTTCGGCGGGACGCTCGATCATCGGCACATGGCCCATGTCGCGCATGAGGATAAATTCGGCATCGCGGAGCAAAGGCCGCAGGATCTCGAGCGCCGACGGATGCAGCACGCGGTCATCGTCGCCCCACACCACCAGGGTGCGCGTCGTGAGCGTACCCACCCGTTCCTCCAGCGCGAGTGGCGCGCTGAACATCTGCTCGAATATGCGCGTATTGAACGACGCCTCGCTGATCGCACGCGCCAGCAGCGGCTTCTTGAACTGGGCCGGCATGAAGGGCTGTTTGCAGAAACACAGGCTGGCGAGACGGTCGAAGGCGACCATGTCGGTCGCGACCAGCGGGTTGTCGCCGGCTTCAAGCAGCCGCAGCATGTCGCTCGGTTGTGCGCCCAGCACGCCGGCGGGCGCCAGCAACCACAGGCTTTTGACCTGCTCAGGCTGGTACAGGGCGTACAAAATGGCCAGATAGCCGCCCATCGAATTGCCGCCGAGATGAAATCGCTCGAGGCCAAGCGCGCGCGCGAAGGCCGCGATGCGGTCGAGCTGAGGTTCGACGCCATAGTGGGCATCGTGCAAACGGCTGGCATCGCCAAAACCCGGCAGATCCGGTGCAATCACGCGGAAATGGGGGGTCAGCAGACGGGCGATGAAGGTCCAGTGATCCTTGTTGGCGCCAAAGCCGTGCAGCAATAACAGGGGCTCACCCTGGCCGCCGTGGAGATAAGGCACACGATGGCCGTCGACGCTTGCCTCGGCCAGTTCAAGCCCCGCACTGCGGCGCCCGAGCTTGGTCGCCAGTTGAAACAATACCCCTGGCGCCAGGTAATAGAGCAGCACCAGGCTCGCCAGCACTGCACTCAGCGTGAACAGAATGACGCTCATGCGCGCACCTCCAGCTTGATATCGTCGTTCGCGTTCAGACTTGTATACATGGCAAAACTCGCAGGCTGATTGGCAGGCAGATGATTGGCACAATCGCCACTATTTTTGCGTCTCACCGCCACCCGTGCCGGACAGAAACCGTTCCAGCGTGGCACGGTGCAGATTAAGCAAAGTCAGCCAGTTCTGCAGGAAAAGATTACCCGCCTCGGTGGTGGAATACATGCGTCGCGCCGGGCCGGCACTGCTGGTCTCCCATATCGACGACACCAGCCCCCCGTTCTCCATCTGGCGCAGGGCGCGATAGACGGTGCCCTTGTTGTAATTACCGAAACCGGCCTGTTCGAGCTGCTGCGCGAGCTCGTAACCGTAGGCTGGCCAGTCCTTGAGCATGGCCAGTAACTGGGCGTTGAGCATGTCGCCGGTCGGATGGCTCGGGCCGCTCCAGAGGTCTTCGGTTGCAGACCGCTGACTAGTGCACAGAGAGGGTTTGGTGGCGGGCATGGGGCCATCTATATGCAACTTGCATCTAGCTGTCAAACCGACTAGATTTTTTTGCACCGCACCAATTTTCGCGACACACTCACCGCTACGGCGCGCGCAGGAGCACCCGAACTTGGCTGACAAAAAACCCGAAACCCTGAATTTCGCCGGCACCCTGCTTGAAAACCCGCTCGCCGGCCAGCGCGATAGCTTGGGCCTTGGCAAGACCTGCGCCACGCAGCCGACTGCCTACGGTGCGCACCAAGGTTCGACGAACCGTGTGCCTGCGTCGTCATGACCGCACCTGCCAGCACCGACCTCGGCGGCGACGATCTTGAAACCAGTGTGTGGCGTGCGCAGGAACGTGCCATCGCACGCAATATTCCGGGCCTCGCGCCTTTATCGCAGACCGAATCGGATCTCGACGTCGGCCCGACGCCGCGGGAATGGCTCTACAGCAACGAAACCGCGCGGCTTTATCACTATCTGTCCACCCGCGACGACGGCTACCGCATGCCGGTGCTGCTGGTCATGTCTCCGCTCGCCAAGGGTTACATCCTCGATCTGGCCAAAGGCCAGAGCCTGACCGAATACCTGGTCATGCAGGGTCACGATATCTACATGCTGGAATGGGCGGCGCCGCGGCGCGACCAGAGCCATCTGGCGCTGGAGCACTACGTGCACGATCTGCTTGGCGGCTGCATAGATGCGGTGCTGTCCGCCAGCGGCAAACCCGACATCACGCTGGTCGGCTACTGCCTGGGCGGCATGCTGAGCTGCATGTACAGCGCGCTCAATGTCGGCGGGCCGGTGCGGAATCTGGCCTGTTTTGCCACACCGGTGAACGCCGCCGGCCTGCAGCAGTACAAACGCTGGATGACCGCCAGGTCTTTTGATATCGATCGTCTGGTCAGCGAACTCGGCAATATTCCGGGGGATTTCATCAACAATTCGCTACAGGCGCTGCGCCCGCTATTGCGCAGTTCCGACCCGACGCCGCTTTTGAATAACGTCGCGGACGACGCCTTTGCCAAAGCCCATCTGCGTTTTGACCGCTGGGCAATGGCTCAGCTGCCGGTAGCAGGCGCACTGGCGCGCGACCTGGTCAAGGAATTTATCGTCGAAAACAAATTCGCAGATAACACCCTTACACTGCGCGGCGCACGCATCGACCTCGGCGCCGTCACGGTGCCATTCCTGCACGTTGCCGCCCAGCACGATCACATCGTGCCGGCGGCGGCATCGCGGGACCTGCTGCCCTTGCTCGGCAGCCAGGATAAAACCGAGATAGTCAGCAATGGCGGCCACGTCAGCCTGGTCGCCGGAGGCGACGCGAAGTCCCGTCTGTGGCCGCAGCTTGACGACTGGTTGAGCGTGCGAAACGTATGAACGGCAACACTTTCACACGCAGGAGAACAGGATGAGTCGGGAAGCGGTCGGCGAGGCGCTTGCGCATTACCCCATCAGCGCCAGGCTGGGCGGTCTGGACTATCGCATACGGATCATGTCGCCGGCCGATGGTGAGGCCGTGATGGCCTTCGCCCGCGAACTGCCGCCACATGACACCTTGTACATGCGTCGCGACATCACCCGCCAAAGCGGGGTCGACAGTTGGATGAAAGATCTCGACAAAGGTGTGGTGTATTCGCTGCTGGCTGAAGACAGTCTCGGCGTGTGCGGCTACTCGACCATCAACCTGAACGAGCTCGAATGGACACGCCACATCGCTGACCTGCGGGTCGCCACCGCGATGCGCACACGTGGCCGCGGCCTCGGTCGGCTGCTGGCGCGCGAGGCGTTTAATATTGCGCTGGCGCTCGATGTCGAAAAACTGCTGGCGCGAATGACGCCCGATCAGGAAGGTGCGCGGGTATTGTTCCAGGAACTCGGCTTTCAACCCGAAGCGCTGCTGCGCGATCACGTGAAAGACCGCGAAGGCAAATATCACGACCTGTTGCTCAAAGCCTGCAGCGTACGCAACTTTCTTGCCCAGCGCGCCGCCTACGGTCGCGGCTGACCTCGCCGCGCAAGGCGCTCACCATTGAAGTGCGCGCCCCCTCGCCCCATATAGGTCTTGAATGCTGGTGCGCACAAGGCGCGCGCAAGTACGAGCGACCACCACGAGCGACGGGCCGAGTCATGCAGTTCAAAGACTATTACGAAACCCTGGGTATCAGCCGCGACGCGTCAGGCGATGACATCAAGCGCGCCTACCGCAAGCTCGCACGCAAATACCATCCTGATGTCAGCAAGGAGCCGGACTGCGAGGCGCACTTCAAGGACGTGCAGGAAGCCTATGAAGTGCTGAAAGATACCGATAAGCGCGAAGCCTACAATCGCCTCGGCGCGAACTGGCGCCACGGTGATCAATTCACGCCCCCCGAACACGATCCCAACTTCAGCTATCAGAGCGCGGGCTTTCGCGACAGCGCCGAATTCAGCGATTTTTTCTCCTCGATATTCGGAGCTGGCGCGGGCGCGGGCGGCCAACACGCGCGCGGCGATGGCTTTCGTATGCGCGGCCAGGACCGCAGCACGCGCATTGCCGTCAGCCTGGCCGATTCGTTTCAGGGTGCGACCCGCAGCCTGTCGTTTGCGGTACCGGAAGTCGACGCGCGCGGCGAAGTGCAACATAAGACCAAGACTATCAACGTCACCATTCCCAAGGGGGTGACCGCCGGCCAGCGCATCCGGCTGGTCGGCCAGGGCGGTGCCGGCTTCAATGGCGGCCCGCATGGCGACCTGTTCCTGGAAGTCGAGTTCGAACCGCATCCGCACCTGCACGCCGAGGGACGCGACATCTACCTCGATCTGCCGTTGACCCCGTGGGAAGCGGCGCTCGGCGCGAAAGTGGTGGTGCCGACCCTCGGCGGCAAGGTCGAAGTTGCAATTGGGCCCGGCGCACAGGCCGGCCGCAAATTGCGTCTCGCCGGGCGCGGACTGCCCGGGCAACCGGCGGGCGACCAGTACGTCGTGTTGAAGATTCTGGTGCCCGAGGCGCACAGCGAGGAACAGCGCGCTTTGTATCGCGAAATGGCGCGCCTCATGCCTTTGGACCCGCGCGCCGACTTGAGGGTTTGACCATGTACGAACAACTCACGGCGGCGTTCTGGCTGCTCGATGAAGAACGCGCGATACCGCTCGCTGAATTCTGTGGCGCCAGCGGCCTGCTCGAATCGCTGGTCGCCGAACTGGTGCGCGAGGGCATCCTCGAACCACTCGGCGCGGCACCACAGGAATGGCGCTTCTCTGGCGCCTGTCTGGCGCGCGCGCAGCGCGCACTGCGATTGCAGCGTGAGCTGGACATGAACTGGGCGGCGATTGCCTTTGTGCTGCCCTTGCTCGATGAGTTGAAAGACCTGCGGCGCCAGCAAGTGGCGTGGCAGCGCGGGCGCTGACCCGCACGCGACAGAGTCCCGCCGCAGGCGCCGCGCCTGTCGGTCTCGAGCTGCGGCTATACTGAGCCCCCTGTTCCTTGGCCGCCCACCACCTGCGTCGGGCACACATCTATCGAGGGGAAAAAAATGGCAACCAAACGCAGCGCGCGACCCGCGCCCCATGCCTACAGCATGCCCGAACTGTCGGAACTCTACGGCAGACCGCCCTACGAATATCGCGACACCAAGCAGCTGCTGGTGATATTCCGTACTGACCCGAAAGTGCTGCAAAAGCTGGTGCCGGCACCGCTGGTGGCAGACAAAACCGGCACCATGTTTGTCGCCATCAGTGAGTTCTTCACCAGTGGTTTTGGCCATTACCACGAAATCAATATGTCGGCGCTCGCGACCTTCAAAGGCCGGCCGGTCAATTACGGCCTGTACCTCATCCTCGATAACGACATCGCCACCGCCGGTGGTCGCGAAATCTGGGGTTTCCCGAAAAAGATGGGGCGGGTCGCGCTCGCCACCAGCGACGGCATCATGCGCGGCACGGTCGAGCGCGGTGGCATACAACTGGTGGAGGCTGCTGTGCAGTTGAAAGAGTTTGGCAGCGCCGCCGATGTCGCCGGCAGTGCCGAATATGTCAGCCGCAAATTGATTCCGTCGGTGACTAACGGTGCCCCGCCGGACGTGTTCCAACTCACCTCCACCACACTCACGAACATCGAAGTGCGTGACGTGCACAAAGGGCCGGCGACCTTGCGCTTCGGCCTCTCGCCTGCCGATCGTTTTCAGGATATCCCGATAGAAGAAGTCATCGGCGGGTTTTATTACCACACTGACTTCACACTCGAAGACGGTGTCGTGGTGCACGACTACCTGGCCTGAGGCGGGCCAATGAGCACGCTCGACGTCGAAATCGATCGCCACTACGGTGGCGAAGATGTCAGCCAGCGCATCCTGGGCGCGCTGGTCGCGGCGGGCAAAAACCTCGACGCCTTAGGCCGCGCCGATCTCGCGCCCTTCGATGAATTTCACGGCGGCGGCATCGCCTCGACGCGTGATCTGGCGCGTTATGCCGGCATCACAGCCGGCACCCATGTGCTCGACGTCGGCTGTGGTATCGGCGGGCCGGCGCGCACCCTCGCGGTCGAATTCGGCTGCTCGGTGGTGGGGGTCGATCTCACCTATGAGTTCATTCGCGCGGCACGCATGTTGACCTCGCGCCTCGGGCTCGACAATCAGTGCAGCTTCGAGCACGGCAGCGCCACCACGCTGCTGTTCCCCGACGCGAGTTTTGATTTGGTGTGGTCACAGAACATGTTGATGAACGTGCCGAACAAGGCGCAGTTGTTCGATGAAGTCGCGCGCGTGCTGCGACCCGGCGGGCGCTTTGCGCTCGAAACAGTGCTGGCCGGTGACGGACGCGCGATTCGTCTACCGGCATTCTGGGCTGCCCGCGCGGATTTGAGCTTTCTCGTCACGCGCGGCGAACTCGCGCGCCTGCTCGCCCATGCCGGTTTCGAAGTGGTCGCCATCGAAGACACCACAGCGGCGGTCATCTCCAACGGCCTGAAACGCCGCGAGACCCTCGCGGCCCACGACCCGACTGCGCTGTCCATCAATGTCATCGTGCCCGACGACGTCGAACTCAAAATGGACAACATGCTCAAGAACAACCAGGAAGGACGCACCGTTACCATCAAGGCATTATTCGAGCGGCGCGACTGAGCAAGCGCTGCACGCTGCAAAATTTCAAACACCAACAGACAGGCACAAACAGACAGGAGCCCTCATGGATCTCGGACTTAAAGGCAAAAAAGCCATCATCACCGGCGCCAGCAAGGGCATCGGCCGCTGCACCGCACTGTTGCTCGCCGCCGAAGGCGCCGATGTCGCGATCTGCGCGCGGGGTGCCGAAGCACTGGAAGCGACCCGCAGTGAAGTGGCCAAGGCCGGCGGCAAGGTCTACGCCGCAGCTTGCGACGTCGCTGATGCACAGGCTTTAAGCGCGTTCATGAATGCCGCGCACGCCGCGCTCGGCGGTGTCGAGATCCTCATCAACAATCCGTCCGGCTTCGGTATGAGCGATGACGAAGCGGGCTGGAAGGTCAGCATCGATGTCGACCTCATGGCCACCGTGCGCGCCACCCAGGCCGTGCTGCCGTGGATGAGCGCCGCCGGTGGTGGTGCCATCGTGCATATTTCTTCAATCTCGGGCCTCGAGGCCGGCTCGCCTGCGCCCTATGCGGCCGTCAAAGCCGCGCTGTTCAACTACACCAAGACCATCGCCGCGCAAGTCGCCGCGCAGAACATCCGCGTCAACTGCGTGGCGCCCGGTTCGATATTTATCGACGGCGGCTTCTGGGACATAGTCAAACAGCACAACCGCGAGATGTTCGATGGTGTGGTAGCGACCATTCCGGCCGGGCGCATGGGCCGCGCCGAGGATGTCGCCGATACCATCGTCTACCTCGCTTCGCAGCGCGCCGCCTGGGTATCGGGCGCGACCCTGGTGGTCGACGGTGTGCAGCACAAAGGCATCTACTGAGACACAAACGAACGGACCCGCAACATGTTAGACAATCCCTACTACTCACCGGACGCCCACGGCCCCTGGCAGGTATTTAACGCCGGCGCTCTGGACCTCGAAGCCGGCGGCGTATTAAAAGATCTGAAACTCGCCTATGCCGTGCATGGCGAACTGAATGCCGCGCGTGACAACGCCATCCTGGTGCCGACCTGGTATTCGGGCACCAGCAAGGTCATGGAACAGCTTTTTATCGGCCCCGGCCGCGCCCTCGACCCGGCACGCTACTGCATCATCGTCGTCAACCAGATCGGCAACGGCATTTCGAGTTCGCCGCATAACACCGACGGCGCGCAGGCGATGGCCGCCTTCCCGCGTATACAGATAGGCGATGACGTCCGCGCTCAGCATCAACTCGTGACCGAAGTGTTCGGCATCGAAAAGCTTGCGCTGGTGTTCGGCGGCTCGATGGGCGCACAGCAGACCTACGAGTGGGCAGTGCGTTATCCCGCCATGGTGGCGCGCGCCGCACCGCTGGCCGGTTATGCCAAAAACACCGATCACGACCGCTTGTTCGTCGAAAGCCTGTGTGAGGCCATCACCTCGGACCCAGCCTGGAACGGCGGCAACTATCGCTCGCATCTCGACGTACAAGCCGGCCTCAAGCGTCATGCGCGCCTGTGGTCGGTGATGGGCTGGTCGACCGAGTTCTTCGCCACCGAGCGCTGGCGCGAATTCAACTTCACTAGCTGTGCTGAGTTCCACGAAAAATTCATGGAGCCATTCTTCACGCCGCTCGACCCGAACAGCCTGCTATGTATGGCGCGCAAATGGCAGGACGGCGACGTCACGCGGTTGACTGGTGGCTCCCTCGAGGCTGCGCTTGGCCGCATCACTGCGCGCACATTTGTCATGCCGATTTCGAGCGACATGTTTTTCAAGGTAGAAGACTGTGCGCGCGAACAGCCCTTGATCAAAAACAGCGAACTGCGAGTCATGCACAGCGTCGGCGGTCACCTGGGGCTGTTCGGTTTTGAGCCTGAATTCCTCGCCGCACTGGACCACAATCTGCGCGATCTGCTGGCCTTGGACTGAGTTGTATACAAGCGCCTCGTCAGCGGTTTTTGTAGTCGCTGACGGGCTTTGCACGCGATCTTGAGATAGGTCAGACTCCGGTCAGGTGTCGCGCGCATGATGACGCTCGCGTACGGCCCGTCCCGCCGCGCCCCTTGATGGGCGATGGGTCCAACAAAAATTCATCCGCTACGGAGGTGACAGGTATGGAATTAAGAGAAGTGATCGGCCGCCGCCGCTCAATCCGCTTTCTGCGGCCCTATATGCCGGTGGAACCGGAAAAGATTCAGATGATGTTCGAAGCCGCGCGCATCGCCACCCATTGGGGCAACGTGCAATCCTTGCGTGCGGTCGCCATTCACCGTCACAGCGCGCCGCAGGAGGTGCTCGACGCCCTGAAGGCGGTGGTGGTCGGCTGGCAATTGCGTATCGCGCCGGTAGTCATCGTGTGGTATTGCGATCCGGAACAGGTCGAAGAACAGGGCAACCGTCTGCGCCAGTTGATGGACGTTGGCGCCTTGGGGTTCGGCCCTGAGGAGCTCAAACGCTCGACCCTCGAAGAAAAATTCCTGCCGGCCTTCAAGGAGATCAAGGATTTCCTGAAAGCGCCGGGGCTCAATGAAATCGACTGCGGTCAGGGCATGGCGCAAGCCACCCTCATGGCCTACGAACTCGGCCTCGGCAGCTGTTTCCTCGGCACGCCCGATGGCGACTCGATACTCAAGGTACTGGGCGTACCGTCCCATTGCCGTCTGCTGCTGATGCAGTGTGTGGGTTATCCGATGGAACATTGGGAAGCCGGCGGCCAGCGCCCGCGCCAACCCTTCGAAAGCCTGTTTTCACTCAACAGTTACGGCAATCCCTATCCGCGCAGTCAGGCGGTGGTGGATGAACTGACTCGCGACAAAATGTTCACGCGCCCGGCGCCGCTGCCGGAACGGGAAGCGGAACTCGAGTATCTCGAGCGGGCCCTGAAGCTCAAGGCACCGGGCCTGTTCTGATTGCCAGATAAACATGCGACGGGGTCATCCCGTCGCATCGCCTGCGACGCTTGTTGCACGGTTCTGGGGCACGATCATCGCCGGTTCTCCAACGCCCCTGTGTGCCCCACAGTACAGACCGCCCAGCCAACAGGCAGCCATCATTCACGATGGCGCCCGAATTTTCTGCGCGCGCCGCAACGTCCGCACACGCGGCCCTCAGCAGCCCACTCCGGAGGCCAACGTGCAGATACGCGCGGGATTCGAAATGACTTATTGGTGTCCGCAAGCGACGCCGATGATTCTGACTCTGAACATTCATTATTCACGCGCCGCCGATCTGGTGCGCCCCGATTTAATCCGAACCGCGCCGGCAGTGCCGCTGGTCGCTTATCGCGATCTGTTCGGCAACTGGTGCAGTCGTATTGTCGCGCCGCAGGGCCGTTTCCTGTTGAGTTGCGACTCTCTGGTCAACGACAGCGGTATTGCCGACCCTGTCGTGCCCGGCGCGACCCAGACCCCGGTCGAATACCTGCCCGAGCCCTCGCTGGTATTTCTGCTCGGCAGTCGTTATTGCGAGACCGAGTTGCTGTCGGAGTTCGCCTGGCAGCAATTTTCATCCGTGGTGCCGGGTTGGGCGCGTGTGCAGGCGGTCTGTGATTTTGTGCATGGGCACATCAAGTTTGGCTACGAACACGCGCGTCGTTCGCGTACCGCGTGGGAGGCCTACTGTGAAGGTGTCGGGGTATGTCGTGATTACGCGCATCTCGCCATTACGCTGTGCCGTTGCCTGAATATCCCGGCACGCTACTGCACCGGTTATCTGGGCGACGTCGGCACGGAGCCGCCCTATGGTGCCGGCGATTTCGCCGCCTGGTTCGAAGCCTTCATTGGCAACCGCTGGTATATCTTCGACCCACGTAACAACACGCCACGTATTGGCCGTGTGTTGATAGCCCGCGGCCGCGATGCCTGTGATGTGGCACTGTCCAACACCTTTGGCCCGAATACACTGGAAACGTTTCGAGTCTGGACCGATGTGGTCGAACCGGACAGCGGTCATGATGCGAATGTGTTCAATATCCGCCCATGACCTATTGCGTCGGCGTCAAACTCGAAGAGGGTCTCATTCTCGCCAGCGATTCGCGCACCCATGCGGGCGTGGATAACTACGCCAAGTTCTGCAAGATGACCGTTTTCGAACGGGTCGCAGAGCGTGTACTGGTATTACTGAGTTCCGGCGGTCTGGCCGGCACGCAGGCCGTGATCAGCGTGCTGCGTCAACGTGCCAATGAACCTCCGCCGCATATCTGGAGTGCCGGCTCGATGTTCGAAGTGGCTAATCTGGTCGGCGACGCGATGCGCGCCATCGAATGCCGCGACAGCCCGTATCTGGAAGGCAGCGGCCTGAAATTTGATGCCTCGTTCATCCTTGGCGGGCAAATAGCCGGCCAGGACATGGCCCTGTTTCGCATCTATGCCGAAGGCAATTTTATTGAAGCCGGTCCCGACACCGCCTTCCTGCAGACCGGCGAAGCGAAATACGGCAAACCGATACTCGACCTTGGCATCGATATCGACACCACGCTCGAAGACGCCACCAAATGCGTGCTGGTGTCCTACGATTCCACCATGCTCAGCAACCTGTCGGTCGGCATGCCCATCGATTTATTGTGCTATCAGCGCGACAGCCTCGCGGTCACCATGAAACGACGCTTCGACGTTGGTGATGCGTATTTCGAGGCATTAAAGCAGCAGTGGATAGTCGGCACGCGTCGCATCTTTCACGAAATGCCGGCGCTGTCGTGGGACCTGTAGGTGCGAATTTATTGGGTGCAGGTCTTAAACTGAGCATCGGCAATTGATCTTCTGTGGGTCAGACTTCAGTCTGACATTCGTCGGCGATTGGCGGCACCAAACCGTCACGACAGTGTCAGACTGAAGTCTGACCCACAATGATCTTAAGAATCACGGATTGTAGGTGCGAATAAATTCGCACCTACAGGGGATGTGAAGCCGCCGCTGTGCCCTACTCCGTCAGCACATTCGCTGCGCCGACCTTGAACGCTTCGAGCAGAAACCGCTCCTGCGGTTTTTCCGAGGCGGTCTTCGGGATCTCGTCGACCACCTGCAGATAAGACGGCACAAAACTCGATTCGAGGCGTGCCCGGCACCAGCGAAACACATCGGCCGCATCGAAACTCGCACGCGCCAGCGGCACGATGGCAGCGACCAC
>CAMCBY010000019.1 GCA_945873015.1 Klebsiella pneumoniae | reverse complement strand
CCATAGACGTTGTCGCGCAGGATACGACCCTCGTCGCTCATTTCGGCGTGGTCGCCATCATCGTCATCATGGGCGGCGCGAAAGGTCGCCACTTCGATGATCTCCGGTCCGAAGCGCACGTGGGCGAGGCGAAAGCGGCGCCCAATCAGACGACAGTTGCGGAACAGTTCGCGCACCTGGTCCGGGCTGGCGTCGGTCGCGACGTCAAAATCCTTGGGTTCACGGCCGAGCAACAGATCGCGTACGCCACCACCGACCAGACAGGCGCGGAAGCCGGCACCATCGAGGCGATACAACACTTTCAAGGCGCTCGGCGAGATCATCTTGCGTGAAATATTGTGTTCACTGCGCGTATAGATGCGCGGCGCTCCGCGGCGGGCGGGCACGGCGTGATCGTTCTTTCGTTTGGAACGTGGGGGGGGAGATGCGGGGGCGGCGGGCGCGCTGGCGGCGCCCTTGGGCGATGAACGCCCGGTGACCCGAGCGGCCGCGGCTCGAACCAGATCGATTAGGATGCTCAATGACTTCTCGGGATCATCTGTCCTGTGAGCGCGCCTGCGCCTTGCCGAGCGACCGCGCGTGCCGCGTGCGGCGTTGGTCAGCGCAGGTGAGGTCGACTCGAATGTCGTCCACCTGCGTGATGTCGCCACTGCTAACAGCGGCGTGCCGGTATGATACCATCCTCGCTTCCAATTACGCTCCCTTCGTCTAGTGGCCTAGGACATCGGCCTCTCACGCCGAGAACAGGGGTTCGACTCCCCTAGGGAGCGCCATCTTTGCCGCTTGCGCAGGCTCCTGCGCAAGGCAATGCAGGCGCCGTCGCCAGAATCGCCGGCGCCGCGACACTCAAGTCATCCTTCAGCCATACGACATCAGTCAGCACGAATGCGCGGCCTGCATGGCCAGCGTAGTGCGTCGGGGACAACGCACCACCGCGCGCGCGGGTCACGAGCATAGCGATGCCATAGGCCACCGCGTCCGGTTGTTCGACATGAATTTGATGACCCGCGCCGAGTGCGAGCAGGTGTGCGGCGACCGAACTCGAGGCTGCCAGTTCGCTTTGCAACGCGAGCCACATGCGTTCAAAGGTCTGTTTGCGCGGCGTCATGTCAGCGTCCTGGCGACCACGGGATAACACCACCAGAGGGGTTGCGCCTAACGGTGGGGCCGCGCGTACTTGTGCCGCGCTGTCGCGAAAACTCAGGAGTTCGGCCGACAGCGTACGACGCGTACGCCAGCGCTGCGCCTGTTCTGTCACTTTGATACGCACGCGCGGCGGCAGGGCGAGATGGGCGGGAGGCTGTTCACGAAATTGCACGATGCCGGCACGGCTGCTCGGTGCGGTTACCATATTGAGTGGCGGCGCCTCGAAACGCTCCACTTGTTCCGGATGGGACGCGTCAATCAGAACCAGACCGGCAGTCAGGGCCGGATAACGCCGCGCAAACAACTGCATGTTGTAGCCACCAAAAGAGTGGCCCGCCAACACATAGGGCGGTGCCACCCCGGCGCTCTCTAATAAATGATGCAATTCGTCGACGATGCGCGCACTGGTGCGCGGCAGAGGGCCTGTATCGCTGCCGCCGTAACCGGCGCGGTCGTAGGTGCAGACCCGCGTCAGCCGGCGCAGGCGTTCGACCACGAACACCCATTCCAGCGACGAGCCGCCGAGCCCGGCATCGAGGATAACCGCTGGCGCGCCGCGGCCACTGCATTCGATGTGCAGACGATAATCTTCGATGTAGATATCATGCGCGTCGCCGGTGGCGGCCGAACTTCGCCCGCAGACCCACAACAACAACGTTGCGATGGCCAGCCGCCACGTGCCGCGCCGCGGTCTGATAAATACTGTGGGCGCCCATCCAAGCATGGCTCGCTTCCCGGTGTGCCGCCTTTTGACCATAGCATAGAGCCCTGCCAGCGCGTGCCCGAAGTCGATAAACCTGTGCCTTTCCCACGCCGCATGATGGCCGTGTTGTACGACACCATCGCGGTCTTCACGGTGGTCTATTTTCTGTCATTTATACCGGTACTTGCCGCCGGCCGGATCATCGAGCCCGGCAATCCGCTGATGAGTGTCTACGTGGTGGTGGTCATCTACGGATATTTCGCGCTGTGCTGGACGCGCGGCCGCACCCTCGGCATGCAGGCCTGGAAACTGGTGATCCTGGCCGAGAGCGGCGAGCGGCGCCCGACCCTGGGCGAGGCGACGCTGCGCTTCTTCGGCGCGCTGGTGAGTTTTGCGCTGGGCGGCGCCGGTTATGCCGCGGCTCTGTTCGACCGCGAGCAGCGCAGCTGGCACGACCGTTGGTCGCACACCCGCCTGGTGCTGCGCGTTACTGCGCGCGGCGGTTGAGATACAGCGCGATAGAGAACAGCAGCATGGTCGGGCCGAGCGCCGACAAGGCTGGCGGCATGCCCACCACCAGGCCCAGGTGGCGTGAAGTCTCATTCATGACATGAAAACCGAGGCCAATCAGCGCACCGACCAGAATGCGCCGGCCGGCACTCACTGAGCGCGACGCCCCCAGCACCAGCGGAATGGCGAGATACACCATCACCGCCGCCGCCAGCGGATAACCCAGTTTGACCCACAGCGCATGTTTCCAGCGCTCGGCACTCTGGCCGTTGCTCTCGACGAAACGTACATAACGAAACAGGTCGAGCGAGGACAGCGTATCGGGGTTTATCGCGACCAGCCCGACCAGGTCGGGGTCGAGCAGCGAGTCCCAACTGGCACTTTCGAGTGTGCGTGCCACCGGCGTCGGGCCGCTGAAATCGGTCTGACCCAGCTTCTCCAACTGCCATTTGCCATCATGCACCTGGGCCGATTCGGCGCGCGTCGAGCGCAGCAATTTGTTGCCGTCATCAAATTCCAGGATACGAATGTCACGGAACCGTTCGCCCGGCAGGATTTCGCGGATGTTGATGTAGGAATTGCCATCGCGCGCCCAGAAGCCGTGCTCGGAACTGGACGCTGAGCGGTCCGAGGAGGCCAGCGCGCGCAACGCGCGGGCCTGCCCTTCGGCCGGCGGAAACACCACCTCGCCGATAAACATCGCCAGCGCCACCACCACCAGCCCGGCCTTCATGACGGCCCACACCACACGCTCGCGCGACACGCCGGCGCAGCGGATCACGGTGACTTCGTTGCGCTCCATCATGCCGCCGAGGCCCATCAACGAGCCGAGCAGGGCGGCGATCGGAAACAACTGGTAGGCCAGACCCGGCAAGCGCAATACCACCACCATGACCACCTGCAGCAGTCCATAACCGCCGTGACCGAGGTCTTCGAGTTCATCCAGAAAGCTGAAGAACGAAAAGATCGCGAGCAATACCACCAGCACCGTGAGTGTGGTGGCGATGACATTGCGACGGATGTAGTTGTCGAGAATCTTCATGCGGATCCGCAATACGGCCGACCGGCACGGGCGACGCTGACGAAGTGGCTGGTGGTATGTGTGCTCAAGCTGACAAGTCTCGTCGGCGTCGCGCTTTGCGCCTCATCACGCAAACGAATAAACTGCAATGACGCCGCAGGCGACCACACTCGGGACGCAACTGCGCGGGATCCGTCACCTCCGCAATCTTCTCACGGCGAGCAAAGCTATGGAATTTTCCGTCAAGCACGGGCAAGCGCGTAAGCAAAAGACCGCCTGCCTCATCGTCGGCGTGTACGCCGGCCGGACCTTAAGCGAGCGGGCAGCGGATCTTGATAAAGCCTCGCGCGGCGCGCTGGCGCGCATCGTCCAGCGTGGCGATGTCAGTGGCAAGGTCGGCGAAGCCCTGATGCTGCCCGAGGTCAACGGTATCGACGCCGACAGGGTGCTGTTGCTCGGCATCGGCAAACGCGAAGGCATCGCCGCTGAGGAATATCAGAAACTCCTGGCCAAGGCCGCCGAAGCGCTGAAAGGCGCTTCACTGCGCAGCGGCATGAGCACTTTGCTGGAGGTGACGGTCAAGGGCCGCGACCTGCGCTGGGTGGTTGACCAGCACGTCTCGGTGTTCGCTGCACACGCGTATAAATACACCGAATTCAAGTCCAAACCGGACAACCACGGACTGACACGTTTCGCGCTGCTGGTCGATGAGAAGGCCGTGACCGATGTGCGCGCCGCGCTCAATGTCGCGCGTGGCAAAGTCACCGGCACCAATTTCCTGAAGGACCTGGCCAATCGTCCGGCCAACCACTGCACGCCGACCTACCTCGCTGAACAAGCCCAAGCGCTGGCCGAAAGGCACGATACGCTCGTCTATAACGTGCTCGAAGAAGCCGACATGGAGGCGCTCGGCATGGGTGCGCTGTTGTCGGTTTCGCGCGGTTCGAGGCAGCCGGCCAAACTCATCACACTCGAATACAAGGGGCGCGACGATGGCGCCAAACCAGTCGTGCTGGTCGGCAAGGGCGTGACCTTCGATTCCGGCGGTATCTCTCTCAAGCCCGGGCCGGGCATGGACGAAATGAAATTCGACATGACGGGCGCCGCCAGCGTGCTTGGCGTGATGGCGGCGTTGGCCGAAATCGCGCCGCCCATCAACGTGGTGGGCGTGGTGCCGGCCACCGAGAATCTGCCCGACGGCGCTGCAAGCAAGCCCGGCGACGTGGTCACCAGCATGTCTGGTCAGACCATCGAAATCTTGAATACCGACGCCGAAGGTCGCCTCATCCTGTGTGACGCACTGACCTACAGCGCACGCTTCGAGCCGGACGTCGTCATTGATATCGCAACCCTGACCGGCGCCTGCGTGGTGGCGCTCGGCGACCAGGCGACCGGTCTTATGAGCAATAACGACGAGCTGGCTGAGGCTTTGCTCGCCGCGGGTCAACGCACCGGCGATCGCGCCTGGCGCTTGCCGCTGTGGGATGAATACCAGAAACAGCTCGACAGCCCGGTAGCTGACATGGCCAATGTCGGCGGCCGCAATGCCGGCGCCATTACCGCCGCCTGCTTTCTGGCGCGTTACACCAAAGACTATCGCTGGGCGCATCTCGACATCGCCGGCACCGCGTGGGGCAGCGGCAAAAACAAATACGCCACCGGCCGTCCCTTACCGCTGCTCCTGGACTACATCCTGGCGCGGGCGGAACGCGCGTGATCGATGACGCGGGTCGATTTTTACGTCATCGAGCCGCCCTCAGCGGCGGACCACGACCGCATGATGTGCCGCATTGTCGAAAAAGCCTGGCAGCAAGGTCACGGGGTCTACGTTCAGTGCGAGGATGAGGCAAGCGCGCGCGCCTTTGACGACCTGCTGTGGCAATTTCAGGACACAAGTTTCGTGCCCCATGCCCTGGCAGCCGAGGCCAGCGTCGAAACCAAAGTGATCATCGGCTGCGCAGCGGTCGATAACCTGCAACCCGATGTGCTGGTCAACCTCGCCGCGGCCGTACCGGAGCTCGCCAGCCGTTACTCTCGGGTGATCGAATCCGCCGGCTACGACGATGGCACCCGCAGCGCTGCCCGCAGCCGCTATCGTTTTTATCAGGAGCGCGGGTTTCCGCTCAACACCCACAAGGTCAGCCGCTGAGATGGCGGAACCCGAAGCCCCCGCGGCGCCGCGCCCGCCTCGCTTGGACGATGCGCCAGAACAACTCGTGCCGCCGCGCCTGAATGAGCTGGTGGATATCGAAGCCCTGCGGCCGAATCCGAAGCCGGCGCCCGAACTCGGCAGCCAGCTCGCGCAGTTGTCTCATGAAATCAAACAGATGGTCAGTGCCGGCGTCGCCGCGGCGGTGGCCGAAATCAAAGCCGAATTGCAACGTGATCAGAGCACGTCCGCGCCTGCGGTCGCTGTTTTGTCAGCACCTAAAAAAGTGAACAAGCCCATGGCAATGGACAAAACTTACGACCCGCGCAGCCTCGAACAAAGCCGCTACGAACAGTGGGAAAAGGCCGGCAACTTCACGCCCAGCGGCCAAGGCGCGCCCTATTGTATCGCCCTGCCTCCGCCCAACGTGACTGGCAGCCTGCACATGGGCCATGCTTTCCAGGACACTTTGATGGATGCCCTGGTGCGCTATCACCGCATGTGTGGTGACAACACCCTGTGGCAATGCGGCACCGATCACGCCGGCATCGCCACCCAAATTGTGGTCGAACGCCAGCTTAGCGCTATCGGTCAGTCGCGTCATGACCTCGGCCGCGAGCGTTTTGTCGAGGCGGTGTGGGAATGGAAAGAGAAGTCCGGCGGCACCATCACCCGCCAGTTGCGCCGCATGGGCGCGGCAATGGACTGGGACCGCGAGCGCTTCACCCTCGACGACGAGCTGTCGCGCGCGGTGCGCGAAGTATTCGTCTCTTTATATAGCGAAGGCCTCATCTACCGTGGCAAACGCCTGGTCAACTGGGACCCGGTGCTGCACACCGCGATTTCGGATCTGGAAGTGGTCGCCGAGGAAGAAGACGGTTTCCTATGGCATCTGCGTTACCCGCTCGCCGACGGCAGCGGCCATCTGGTGGTGGCGACCACCCGCCCTGAAACCATGCTCGGCGATGTCGCAGTGGCGGTCCACCCGACCGATGACCGCTATCGCCGCTTCATCGGCAAGGAGATTTTGCTGCCGCTCACTGACCGCAGCATTCCGATCATCGCCGACGAGTATGTCGACCCGGAGTTCGGCTCGGGCTGCGTCAAGATCACCCCCGCCCACGATTTTAATGACTATGCGGTCGGCCATCGCCATGGCCTGCCGCTCATCAATATCTTCACCGACGACGCCGCCATCAACGACAACGCGCCGGAAAGGTTCCGGGGTCTCGACCGTTATGCTGCACGCAAACAGGTCATTGCCGAGCTTGAAGCGCTGGGGCTGCTGGTGCGCACCGATCCGCACAAACTCATGGTGCCCCGCGGCGATCGCACCCAGGCCGTCATCGAGCCCTACCTCACCGACCAGTGGTTCGTGAAGATTCAGCCGCTCGCCGATCCGGCCATTGCTGCGGTTGAAGATGGTCGCATCCGCTTTATTCCCGACAACTGGGCGAAGACCTATTTCGAATGGATGCGCAACATTGAGGACTGGTGTATCAGCCGCCAGTTATGGTGGGGCCATCGTATTCCGGCCTGGTATGACGAAGAAGGCCGCATCTACGTCGGCCACGATGAGGCGGATGCGCGCGCCCGCAACAATCTCGGCCCGGACATTTTGCTGCGCCAGGATGAGGACGTGCTGGACACCTGGTTCTCGTCCGCCTTGTGGCCGTTCTCGACCCTCGGCTGGCCGGACAAAACACCGGAACTCGCGACCTTCTACCCGACCAGCGTGCTGGTGACGGGTTTTGACATCATCTTCTTCTGGGTCGCCCGCATGATCATGATGGGCATCAAGTTCATGGGTGACGTGCCGTTCCGCGAGGTCTATATCCACGGCCTGGTGCGCGACGCCGATGGCAACAAGATGTCGAAATCCAAGGGCAATATCCTCGACCCCATCGACCTTATCGACGGCGTAGACATCGAAACCCTGGTCGGCAAACGGACGACCGGCCTCATGCGCCCCGAGGACGCGCCGCGTATCGAAGCCGACACCCGTCGCCTGTATCCGCAGGGCATCGCCCCCCACGGCACCGACGCGCTGCGCTTCACCTTTGCCGTCATGGCGACCCAGGGCCGCGACATCCGCTTCGACTTGGGTCGCATCGGCGGCTACCGCAACTTCTGCAACAAAATCTGGAACGCGGCGCGTTTTGTGCTCATGGTCTGCGAACAACATCGCAGCGACACGCCTGTTGCCGCGCGCGTCAGCGGCATGCCGGAGCGTTGGATCAGAAGCCAGTTCCGCGCCACCGTCGGTCGTGTGCGCGAAGGTTTCAGCGATTACCGCTTCGACCTCGGCGCTCAGGCCTTGTACGACTTCATCTGGGATGAGTATTGCGACTGGTACATCGAGATGGCCAAGGTCACGCTCTATGACGAGAACGCGACCCAGGCCGACAAGGACGGTGTGTGTGCGACGCTCATCGACGTGTTGGACGGTCTGTTGCGCGCCCTGCATCCTTTCATGCCGTTTATCACCGAGGAGATCTGGCTGAAACTCGCGCCGCTGACCGGCAATGCTGATCCCACCATCATGAATCAACCCTATCCAACGCTGGACGACTATCAGGCCGCGCCCGCCGACGAGACGGTGTGTGCATGGTTGAAGGAGTTCGTGTTGGGGGTCAGGCGCATTCGCGCCGAATACGACATCGAGCCTTCCGCGCGTCTGCCGGTTTTCAGCCGCGAAGGCAGCGCTGACGAACAACGCTGGCTGGCCACCCATCACCGTATCGTCGAACAATTGGCCCGCACCCAGGCCATCGGCCCGGCGCCGGATGCGCCTGGCGACGTCGCCACTGCGTTGGCGGGGGGCATGACGGTGCTGGTACCGCTCAGTGACCTCATCGACAAGGACGCTGAACTCGCGCGCGTGAGCAAGGAGCTCGAACGCCTGGAAGGCGAGATCAGCCGCGCCCAGGCCAAGCTTGGCAACGCCTCATTCGTGGAACGTGCGCCGGCGGTGGTGGTGAACAAGGAAAGAGAGCGTCTGGCAGAAGCGACCAGCGCGGCGGAGACTTTACGTGTTCAGGTCGCCAGGCTGCGCGCCTGAGCGCGGCCTGGCCGGCGGCGGCGCTCTCAACCGGTGGCCAGATGCAGGATCAATTTGACTGCGAAATAGACCATATTCACAAACAGAATCGTTGCGATCAGACCGACCACGATATACTGCCGTGCCGTGCCACGCGCAAAGTCGCGGGCATGATTGCGCGAATTTTGTACGCCGAGCAGCGCCGCCATGATGCTGCCCACCACTTCGCGCAGTGACAAAGGCTGGTTCTGCTTGGGGTCGTTGTCGGGTTCGGTCATGGGGGAGGCGGTCGCGTCTGTCGGCTGCCGGGGATGAGCAGTGCGTTCAGTCCGGTCGGGCTAGGCTTGTGGGCACCAAGGTGGAGTTATCACCATGCTTGAGCGTATCAGAGAAGATGTAAGCAGTGTATTTGAGCGGGATCCCGCTGCGCGCCATGCGCTCGAGGTCCTGACCTGCTACCCAGGCGTGCACGCCGTTCTCATCCATCGGGTCAGCCACAAGTTGTGGCGCGCCGGTCTCAAGTGGGCTGCCCGTTTTCTGTCCCATATCGCACGCTTCCTGACCGGCATCGAAATCCATCCTGGCGCGACCATTGGTCGACGCTTTTTCATCGACCACGGCATGGGCGTGGTGATCGGTGAGACCGCCGAAATCGGTGACGACTGCACTCTCTACCACGGCGTCACCTTGGGCGGCACCACCTGGGAAAAAGGCAAACGCCACCCGACCCTGGAGAACGGCGTCGTGATCGGCGCCGGCGCCAAGGTGCTGGGCCCCCTGAATGTCGGCGCCAATGCCCGTATCGGCTCCAATGCCGTGGTGGTGCGCGATGTCCCCGCCAACGCCACCGTGGTCGGCATCCCCGGTCGGGTGGTGCAGGCGGTCGACGAAAAATTCCGTCAGCGCGCCGAAACCGCGCGCAAGCTGGGCTTCGATGCCTACGGTCAGGTGCCTAACATGCCTGATCCGGTCTCCCAGGCCCTCGACTCACTGCTTGATCACGCACGCGACGTCGAAAATGAAATCGCGCAATTGCGCGTGCGCGTCGAGACGGCCGAGGCGGGCGCACGCGCCGCGCAAGCGAGCCCTATCGAACCCTGACCCTTCACCTCACGAGTAATACTTGACCGATTTAGTCGGGTAAGCGACTATTACCCAGTGTTTTACTCGGATACCTGTCCGGGGACACTTGAGGAGGTAAGGCGCGATGAGACTCACGACACGCGGAAGATACGCCGTTACGGCGATGTTGGACCTGGCGCTGCACTACGACAGAGGCCCGGTTTCGCTGGCAGAAATTGCCGAGCGACAGGGAATTTCCCAGTCCTACCTTGAGCAACTGTTCGCGCGCCTGCGGCGCAATGGACTGGTGGACGGCATGCGCGGCCCGGGCGGCGGCTATAAGCTCGGTCGGCCCGGCTCCGCCATTTCGGTGGCGGACGTCATCGATGCCGTCAACGAAACCGTCGATGCGACGCGCTGTGGCGGGCGTCGAAACTGCCAGGGCGAGCAACGCTGCCTGACCCATGATCTGTGGGAGAACCTCTCCAATCAGATTCGAGATTTCCTCTCCAGCGTGAGCCTCGACCAGCTGGTGCGGCAGAAAGGTGGCGTGCAGACCCTGCATCGCCTGAAAGACAACCCGCTGGGCGAGCTGCGCTCAGAAGCCGCAGTCTGAGCGCGGAGAAAGAATTGCCATGGCTGTTACCCTGACAGAACGCGCCGCCGATCGAGTGCGCGATTTCATGAGCCGCGAACAGGCGGCGGGTCTGCGCCTCGCGGTCAAACCCACCGGTTGCTCGGGCTATATGTACGTGGTCGAAATGACCAAGGACGTGCTCGACCAGGATCAGGTCTTCGAATCCCACGGTGTACCGGTGGTGGTCGATGCCCAGAGTCTGAAATATCTCGACGGCACCGAAGTCGATTTCGCCCGCGAAGGCTTGAACGAAGGCTTTCGATTCGCCAACCCCAACGTTGCGGCCACTTGCGGCTGTGGCGAAAGCTTCAGCCTGTAAGGCCGGACCTGAGGATAAGTCACCGATGGCGAGCAACGCCCAGGATGTCGCCGAATTCGTCGACCGCCACTACGAAGCCGGCTTTGTTACCGATATCGAGTCCGACACCGTCGCGCCCGGTCTGAACGAAGATGTCATTCGCCTGATCTCGGCCAAGAAAGAAGAGCCGGAGTGGATGCTGGATTGGCGTTTAAAAGCCTATGCACGCTGGCAGACCATGCGCGAGCCGAGCTGGGCACACGTCCACTATCCGCCCATCGACTTCCAGGCGATTTCCTACTACGCCGCACCGAAGTCCGCCAAGGACCGGCCTCAGAGCCTGGACGAAGTCGACCCGAAGCTGCTTGAGACCTACAAGAAGTTAGGCATCCCTCTCGAAGAACAGATGATGCTGGCAGGCGTGGCAGTGGATGCCGTGTTCGACAGCGTCTCGGTGCATACCAGCTTCCGCAGCAAACTGGCTGAAGTTGGCGTGATCTTCTGCTCCTTCTCCGAAGCGGTGCGTGAACATCCGGAGCTGGTGCGCAAGTACCTGGGTACGGTCGTGCCGGTCACCGACAACTATTATGCGGCGCTCAATTCCGCGGTGTTCTCCGACGGTTCCTTCGTCTATATCCCCAAGGGCACGCGCTGCCCGATGGAGCTATCGACCTACTTCCGCATCAACGCCATGAACACCGGGCAGTTCGAGCGCACCCTCGTGATCGCCGACGAGGGTTCCTACGTCAGCTATCTCGAAGGCTGCACCGCGCCGATGCGCGACGAGAATCAGCTCCATGCGGCGGTGGTTGAGCTGGTCGCGCTGGATGATGCTTCGATCAAATATTCGACGGTGCAGAACTGGTATCCGGGCGACGCCGAAGGGCGCGGCGGCATCTACAACTTCGTGACCAAGCGCGGTGACTGTCGCGGCGCACGCTCGAAGATCTCCTGGACGCAGGTCGAGACCGGTTCGGCCATCACCTGGAAGTACCCGAGCTGCATTCTGAAGGGCGAAAATTCGGTCGGTGAGTTCTATTCGGTAGCACTGACCAACAACATGCAACAAGCCGATACCGGCACCAAGATGATTCATCTTGGCCGCGGCACGCGCAGCACCATCGTTTCCAAGGGTATCTCGGCCGGTCGCAGTCAGAACGCTTATCGCGGACTGGTGCGCATCGCCGCCGGCGCCGAAGGCGCGCGCAACTATACGCAGTGCGATTCCTTGCTGCTCGGCTCCCAATGCGCCGCCCACACGTTCCCCTACATCGAATGCAAAAATCCCTCGGCGGTGGTTGAGCACGAGGCCTCGACCTCGAAGATCAGTGACGATCAGTTGTTCTATCTGCGCAGCCGCGGCATCAAGCAGGAAGACGCGGTCAACATGATAGTGAACGGCTTCTGCAAGGAAGTGTTCAAGGAATTGCCGATGGAATTCGCGGTGGAAGCGCAGAAATTACTCGGTATCAGTCTCGAAGGGGCGGTCGGCTGAGCGCCCGACACGCACCATCACGGAATTCGACATGCTTGAAATCAAAAATCTACACGTAGAAGTCGGTGGTACAGAGATCCTGCGCGGTCTCAATTTAACCATCGCGCCCGGCGAAACCCACGCCATCATGGGGCCGAACGGTTCGGGCAAAAGCACCTTGTCCCATGTGTTGGCCGGTCGCGAAGGTTACACCGTGACCGCCGGTTCAGTGACTTTCAACGGCCGCTCGCTGCTCGATCTGGCGCCGGAAGAACGTGCCGGTGAAGGTGTGTTTCTGGCATTCCAGTATCCGATCGAAATTCCTGGCGTGAACAACGTCTACATGTTGAAAGCGGCCTTGAATGGCATCCGCAGCTACCGCGGCGAGAAGGAATTGAGCGCGGTGGAATTCCTCAAGCTGGTCAAGGCCCGCGTCAAAGCCATCGGCCTCGACGACAGTCTGTTGAACCGACCGGTTAATTCCGGCTTTTCCGGCGGTGAGAAAAAGCGTAACGAGATTTTCCAGATGAGCGTGCTCGAACCGCGCCTGGCGATCCTCGACGAAACTGATTCCGGCCTAGATATCGATGCATTAAAAACCGTCTCCGAAGGCGTCAACGCGCTGCGCGACGGCACGCGTTCATTCATGGTCATCACCCATTATCAGCGCCTGCTCGACTACATCGTGCCGGACCACGTTCATGTGTTGGCCAAGGGCCGCATCATAAGGTCGGGCCCCAAAGACCTCGCCCTCGAACTCGAAGCGCGCGGATACGACTGGCTGTTGGAAGAGGCCGCAGCCTGATGGCGGCGCTCGCCATGGTGGCCGGTGCCGCGCTCGAGGCGATGCGCGACACGTCAACCAATGAACAAGGACAACGCCTCGGTGCATTACGGCTCGCCGCCGCCGCACGCGTAAAAACACAGGGTCTGCCGACCCTTGCTGACGAACATTGGAAGTACACCAGTCTCAGCCGTCTTGGCGAAGTCGCGCTGCGCAACGCTACGGCCGCTGACGGCGCTACGCTCTCGGCCGCCGATGTGGCGGCGCTGGCGCTGTCGACCAGCAGTGCCTTGCGGGTGGTGCTGGTGAATGGTTGCTTTCGAGCTGACTTGAGCGAGCTTAAAGCCGCGCCGCAGGGCCTGCGTATCCACAGCATCGCCGATCTGCTCGCCGCACAACCGGAGCGCCTGGCGAGTCTGCTCGACGCAGACATCGGTGCCGGCAGTACTTTCCAGGCATTAAACACCGCACTGCTGGTCGATGGGGTGTTGATTGAGATTGATGACAACGTCACGGTGCAAGAGCCTTTGCATCTGGTGATGCTGGGCACAGCGCCCGACCTGCTGCGCGGCCCACGTGTGCTGGTGCGGGCCGGGCGTCACTGCGAGTTGCGTCTCATCGAAGAATATCTGAGCGCCGAGCCGGCCAGCAGCGGCCTGACCAACAGTGTGTGCGAAGTCGCTGTGGGCGTGGGCGCGACGCTGTTCCATCACCGGCTCGCAAACGAATCAGCGCTCAGCACTCACATTGGACGCGTCGCGGTCACGGTTGAAGAACACGGCAACTATGTGTCGGACTCGCTGGCCTTCGGCGGCGCGCTGACACGGGTTGATATCGATGTCATTCTCGCCGGTCGCGGTGCGCGTTGCCGCTTGAACGGCCTGTTTGTGGCGGACGGCAATCAACATGTCGACCATCACACCCGCGTCGAACATCGGGTCGGCGACACCCATAGCGCAGAACTCTATCGCGGCATTCTCGATGGTCGCAGCCGTGGTGTATTCAACGGCAAAGTGCTGGTTGCGCGCGACGCACAGCAGATCACCGCACAACAGACCAGCAATAACCTGCTGTTGTCGCGGCAGGCCGAAATCGACACCAAACCCGAGCTTGAGATTTACGCCGACGACGTCAGTTGCTCCCACGGTGCGACGGTCGGCGAGCTCGATGCGGCGGCGTTGTTTTATCTGCGTTCGCGTGGTGTGGCGCTCGACGCCGCGCGCGCATTGCTGACCTATGCCTTCGCGCAGCGCATCGTCGATGAGATTCCGCTGCCCGGTGTGCGCCGCTGGATTGAAACACGTTTCCTCGGCCACACCGAATACAGTCAATTGCTGAGCGCGTTGGAATCGCCGTGAATGCCACCACTGCTTTGAACGAACCTGCGACCTCGTCACACTTCGACGTCGAAAGCATCCGTGCCGATTTCCCGATATTGGCGCGTAAGGTGCACGGCAAACCGCTGGTCTATGTCGATAACGCCGCCACCACACAGAAACCGACGGCGGTGATCGAACGCCTGCGCCATTATTACGAGTTCGAGAACGCCAACATCCATCGTGGTGTGCACTCCTTAAGCGCCGAGGCCACGGCTGCCTACGAGGACGCGCGCGTGTCCGTGCAGCGTTTTATCAATGCACGCGAGAGCCGCGAGATAGTCTTCACACGCGGCGCGACGGAAAGCATCAATCTGGTTGCGCAGACCTGGGGTCGGTGCAATCTGCGCGCTGACGATGAGATTCTTGTTTCGGAACTCGAACATCACGCGAACATCGTGCCGTGGCAGATGCTGTGTGAGCAGACCGGCGCCAGGTTACGCGTGGCGCCGATCAACGACCTCGGCGAAATTGAGATGGAACGCTTCGAGGCGCTGCTTACTCCACGCACCAGACTGGTGGCCGTGGCGCATGTTTCGAATGCCCTCGGCACCATCAATCCGGTCAAAAAAATCATTCAACTGGCGCACGACGCCGGGGCGATGGTTTTGATCGACGGCGCGCAGTCCATCGTGCATTGCGCAATTGACGTGCAGGCGCTCGGCTGCGACTTCTTTGTTTTTTCCGGCCACAAGGCGTTTGGCCCGACCGGCATCGGCGCGCTCTATGGGCGCGCTGATTTGCTCGAAGCGATGCCGCCGTACCAAGGCGGCGGCGACATGATCAAGGTCGTACGTTTTGCGCATACCGAATACAACGACATTCCGTTCCGCTTCGAAGCCGGCACCCCGCATATTGCCGGCGCCCTGGGTCTGGCCAGTGCGCTGGATTATTTCGCAGCGCTGGATTTGCCTGCCGTGTTCGCCCATGAAGAAGCGCTGCTGAGCGTCGCTACTGCGCGCGCGCTGGCGGTGCCGGGGCTGCGCATTGTCGGTCAGGCCGCGCACAAGGCGGCGGTGCTGTCGTTCGACATCGAGGGTGTCCACCCGCAGGATCTCGGCACCTTGCTCGATCACCATGGGGTCGCTATTCGAACTGGCCACCACTGCGCGATGCCGGTGATGGAGCACTACGGTCTGGCCGGCACCGCGCGCGCGTCTTTTGCGCTGTACAACACGATCGCCGAAGTCCATGCGGTATTCGACGCCATCGACAAAGTCCTGCCCATGCTGAGGGCCTGAGCGAAGTGAGTATGAATCAACCCAATCTTTACGGTACGCCCATCACCTTGGGCCGCGATTGCGCGGCGGTCATGATTCCGGAAGGTGCGACAGTGACCTTGAGCGCCGGCACGGTGGTCTACATCACGCAGGCGCTGGGTGGCGCGGTGACGGTCAATGCCAATGGCAATCTGGCCCGCATCGGCGCCGCTGATGTCGATGCGCTCGGTATGGAAGCGGCCTCGCTGCCGGCCGACCAGGCCCAGGGCAACGCCGATGGCAGCATCGATACCGGCCTCATCTGGGAACAGCTTGCGACCTGCTATGACCCGGAGATCCCGATCAACATCGTCGAACTCGGTCTTATTTACCGCTGTGAAGTGAAACCCGGCGACGATGGCCGTCAGCGCGTCGAAATCGACATGACGCTGACCGCGCCCGGCTGTGGCATGGGCCCGTTCCTGGTCGATGATGTGCGCTCCAAAGTCGCACAGGTGCCGAATGTCGGCGACGTCGATGTCGAGTTGGTGTTCGATCCACCGTGGAATCAGGAGATGATGTCCGAAGCGGCGCGTTTGGAGACCGGTCTGTACTGAGCGCGTCCGGTGCGCTGCGCGGCTCCGCCCTCAATTCTCGCTGCGGCGCCGCAAAAAACTGTGTCCGACAGTGGTTTTATCCCCTTTAATCAGTATAATGGCGCCCGTTTTTAAGCGCTTTATCAAGAAGTTAGGGAGCATTCCAGCATGGCCATAGAACGCACGCTGTCCATCATCAAGCCCGGTGCGGTGCGTGACAATCACATTGGCGGGATCGTCGCCAAATTCGAGGCCGCCGGCCTGCGTGTGGTTGCCCAGAAAATGATCCGTTTGAGCGAAGCCCAGGCGGGCGATTTTTACGGCGTCCATCGTGAACGGCCGTTCTTCGGCGAATTGGTCGAATTCATGACCTACGGCCCGGTGGTCGTGCAGGTACTGGAAGGCGAAAATGCCATTCAGGCCAACCGCGATGTGATGGGTGCCACCAACCCCGCTAATGCCGCGCCGGGTACTATCCGTGCCGAGTTCGCCACCAGCATCACCGAAAACGCCGTGCACGGCTCCGACGGTCCCGACACCGCGAAGGCCGAGATCAGCTTCTTTTTCAAGGACAGCGAGATCTTCGCGCGCAGCTGATGCCATGACCGCCACCACGCTCACCAATCTGCTCGACTACGATGCCGCCGGCCTCGCCGGCTACTTCGAGAGCATCGGTGAGCGTGGCTTTCGTGCGACGCAGATCATCAAGTGGGTGCATCAGCTCGGCATCGTCGATTTCGACGCGATGACCAACCTCTCCCGCGTGTTGCGTGAACATCTGCGTGAGCACAGCGAGATCCGTCCGCCCGAAATAGTCTCCGAACAACTGTCCGTCGACGGCACGCGCAAATGGCTGATGCGTGTCGGCAATGGCAATTCCATCGAAACAGTCTTTATCCCTGAAGGTGAGCGCGGCACCTTGTGTGTGTCTTCGCAGGTCGGTTGCCCGCTCGATTGCGCGTTCTGCGCGACTGCGCGTCAGGGCTTCAGCCGCAATCTCACCACCGCCGAGATCATCGGCCAGGTATGGCAGGCGGCGCGCGCCCTCGGGCAGACCCCGAAACTCGGCCGCCACATCACCAACGTGGTGATGATGGGCATGGGCGAGCCACTGCTCAATTTCGACGCGGTGGTGCCGGCCATGCGTCTCATGCTCGACGACAATGCCTACAACCTGTCGCGCAAACGCGTGACCTTGAGCACCGCCGGTGTGGTACCGGGTATCGACAAACTCGCGGCCAACTGTCCGGTCAGCCTGGCGATTTCACTGCATGCGACCAACGACGAGCTGCGTGACAAGCTGGTGCCTATCAATCGCAGCTTTCCGCTGGTTGAACTGCTGGCGGCCTGCAAACGTTACGTAGCCAACAATCCGCACGCCGAGATCACATTTGAGTACGTGATGCTGAAAGGCATCAACGACAGCGTTGCCGAAGCGCGCGCCATGATTCGCCTGCTGCAGGGTCTGCCGGCCAAGGTCAATCTGATTCCATTCAATCCGTTTGAGGGTGCGGGTTTCGAGCGTTCGACGGACGAGGCTATCAACGCCTTCCGCGATCGCCTGTCCCGTTCCGGCATCGTCACAGTCACGCGTAAGACGCGTGGCGACGACATTGCGGCGGCCTGCGGCCAACTGGTTGGCGAAGTACAGGCCCGTGCGCGCCGTCATCAACGTAACCTCGCGACACCGGCTGCCGCCTCCCTGGAGATCAGCTGATGCGTAAGTGCGCGCGCGCCATCACCGTCGTTCTGCTGGGCCTGGCCCTGGCCGGCTGCCAGTCAAACTCGACTGTCACCAAGCCGCCCAGTGATCGAGTCAAACTATCCCAGATCAACGCAGAACTCGGCGCCCAGTACATGCGCAATCGCGAATACCAGATTGCGATGGACAAACTCACCAAGTCGGTCGAACTCGACCCGCGCAATATCAACGCCCACGGCACCCTGGCACTGTTGCACGCCGTGATTGGCCAGCATGAACAGGCCGAGGCCAGTTTCAAGCAGGCTTTACGCATTGAAGCCGGCAATTCGGCAGTGCTGAATAATTACGGTCAGTTTCTGTGCCAGCGCGGACGCTTCGACGAAGGTCAGCAGCTCATTCTGAAAGCGGTCGCCAATCCGCTCTATGCGAATGTTGAAAGCGGCTTCTACAACGCCGGAGCCTGCGCGATGGGCAATGGCAAACTCGACGAGGCCGATGGCTATTTCCGCAAGGCGCTGGAAATCGACGGCCAGATGGCACCGGCGCTGCTGCAGATGACCGACCTCAGTCTGCAACTCGATCGCGCCCTGCAGGCACGTGCCTATCTGCAACGCTATCGCGATGTCGCGCAGATGACTGCCCGCGCATTGTGGCTGGGCGTGCAAATCGAACGGCAGCTTGGCAACCACGAGGATGAAGCGAGCTACGCCCTGCAGTTGCAGAAGAATTACCCTGATTCCGCGCAAACCAAACTGCTGCTCGAATCGAAGCCACAGTGAGCGAGCACGAAGCGGGTGAACCCGAGCGTTCCGCGCGGGCTGGGCAAGATTCAGGCATAGGTGCCACGCTCAAGCTCGCGCGTGAGCAACGCAATCTCAGCGAAATCGATCTGGCGCGCAATCTGCGCCTCGAACCGCGCATCATCCGACAACTCGAGGAAGAACGTTTCGACGAGTTGCCGGCGCCCGCCTTTGTGCGTGGTTACCTGCGTTCGGTAGGTAAGGAGCTCGGGCTGGATAGCGCGCGGCTGCTGCAATTATTCGACGCCCAGTGCACACGCGAAGCGCCCGCCTTGGCCGATTTCGAATCGCGCCCGCCGCTTGAGATCACCAGCGACAGCCGAATCGTGCGTTACACCACCGCGGTTTTGCTGTGCGGCCTGCTGGTATTGATAGCGATGTGGTGGCGCACGCACAGCGATTCGTTCTCGATGCTGAATTATCTGCGCGAGAGTAACCCGTCGGCGGTTGAGCCGATTCCGCCGACACCACCGCTGTCCTACGAATTCCCGCAGGTCAGTCATTCGGAAGATCCGTTTTTCCGGGTTCCGGACAGCGATCCGCCGGCAGCAGCCGTGACCGACGGAGCGACGCCGGCCGCCGCCACCGGGGAAGAACCTGTCGCCACCACCGGCGCAGCCGATATCGTCATCAATTCCACTGCCGATGCCTGGGTCGAGATCCTCGATGCCGGCGGCGCGCGACTTTTTTACAACCTGGTCCGACCTGGCAACGAGGTCCGCATCACCGGCAAGCGCCCCTATGGGCTGGTGATCGGCAACGCACCGGCGGTGCGTCTGGCTTTTGAAGGCAGAAAAATCGATCTCGCGCCGCTGGCGCGTGATGGTGTGGTGAAGACCACCCTGGGTGGACCGCCCCCGTCAGGCGAGGAGCCGAGCCGACCATGAGTAACCATCTGCAGGCAGTGCGCGGCATGAACGACATCGTGCCGCCCGTCAGCGCCGCCTGGCGCGAGTTCGAAAATACTGTGGCGGGCCTGCTCAGCAGCTACGGATATGGCGAGATTCGTATGCCACTGGTCGAACAGTCGGCCGTGTTCAAACGCTCCATCGGCGATGCGACGGATATCGTGCAGAAGGAGATGTACAGCTTCGACGATCGTAATGGTGACAACCTGACCCTGCGCCCGGAAGGTACGGCGAGCTGCGTGCGCGCCGTATTGCAGCATGGTCTGTTGCAGCACACACCTTTGCGCCTGTGGTACTCGGGCCCGATGTTTCGTCATGAACGGCCGCAGCGTGGCCGCCATCGCCAGTTTCACCAGATAGGCGTCGAAGCGTTTGGCGCGGCGGGGCCCGATATCGATGCCGAGGTCATTCTCATGACTGCGCGGCTGTGGCGCATGCTGGGCCTGAACAATCTGCGCCTGGAAATGAATTCATTGGGTACGAGCGCAGCCCGCGCCAACTATCGTGCGCTGCTCGGCGACTATTTCCGCCAACACTTCGACGCCCTCGATGAGGATTCCCGCGACCGGCTAGAGCGCAATCCGCTGCGCATTCTCGACAGCAAAAACCCGGCGATGCGTGAGCTCATCGAGGGTGCGCCGTCGTTGGCCGATCATCTCGACGAAGAATCCAGCGCGCACTTCGACAGCCTGTGCGCGATGCTCGCCGCCAACGGCGTCGAGGTGCATCGTAATCCGCGGCTGGTGCGCGGCCTCGATTATTACTCCAAGACCGTGTTCGAGTGGATTACCACTGAACTCGGTGCGCAGGGCACCGTCTGTGCCGGCGGCCGTTACGACGGTCTGGTCGAGTTGATGGGGGGCAAGCCGACCCCGGCGATAGGGTTTGCGATGGGTGTCGAGCGTTTGCTGGAACTGTGCGCCGCGCAGGCCCACAGCGGCGCTGCGCCGACGGTGTATGTCAGCGCGACCGGCGAAGCACTGGATGCCCATGCGGTCAAGCTCGCCGAGCAGCTGCGCACCGCCCTGCCGCAGTGGCACATCCAGTTGCATGTCGGCGGGGGCAGCCTGAAATCGCGCATGAAGAAGGCCGACAAATCCGGCGCCCGGCTGGCGCTGCTGCTCGGCGAAGACGAAGTCGCGCAGGGGACTGTCACCCTCAAGCATCTGCGTGGCGACAGCCCGCAGTCCGTCCATCCGCAGGGCGAAGTCGCGGTGGTATTGGCGGCAGTCGGCAGCTAGTGTGCTGTCCCGTGATGAACTTCGATAATTCGCGCTTCGATCGCTACGTGAATTATGAAGATTCGTTGCGGGAAAGCGCACTAGGCGGCAATTTCCGTTCCGGGACCGCGCCCGGGGCGACGTGCAGGATTCCGGCTATAATCGCGGCCCGATTTACACAGCAGACCGACGCCTGTATGGCGGAGAAGGCCTTATGGACGCTTACGCTTCAGAACAGGAACAGGTTGAAC
>CAMCBY010000018.1 GCA_945873015.1 Klebsiella pneumoniae | reverse complement strand
CGAGCGCGCCGTGGAACTGGTCAACCTGCGTGTGGCGGTCGATGTCGCCAGCGCGCGGCCCGCTGTGGCGGCGGCGGACCAGGCGTCTGCGGCCGCGCCGCGCGGCCTTGCCACTGATTTCGCTCTGTATGTGCAGGCGCATCTTGTGGCCGGCGCACGCGTGACCGGCCCGGCGATAGTATTGAGCCCGGTCGGCACCGCTTTCATTGATGTTGGCTGGCAGGGCTACACCGATGAGGCCGGCAATCTGCTGCTGGAACGCGGCGAGATGCCGCCCTGAGGTCAACTTTGGCGTCCTGTGGGCGCTATCGACTAGGTTCGGGTCGCTATCCGGGCGGGATTAAACGCCAGAAACGCCATTGACTTGCATGCGATTGACGCAAAGCAACTGGAACATCTGGCCAAAAGTGTGAAGACTACGCTAACGTGCGGCGGCGTCTGGCAGACGCTGGCGGCCAAGTGCCGCCCAGCCGGACCCTCGCTTAAGTAAAAGCCCAATTGGGGAGCATCATGTTGCAAGGAATCGTGGTTATGCCGTGGTGGGGTTATGTCCTCGTCGCGCTCGTATTTACCCAAATCACCATCGCCTGTATCACCATCTACCTGCATCGCAATCAGGCCCATCGCGCGGTCGATCTGCATCCGCTGGTGTCGCATTTTTTCCGTCTGTGGCTGTGGCTGACCACCGGCATGAACACCCGCGAGTGGACTGCCGTGCACCGCAAGCACCACGCTGCGGTCGAGACCATCGAAGACCCTCACAGCCCGGTTGCCCACGGTATCCGCAAGGTGCTGCTGGAAGGCGCCGAGCTCTATCGTATCAACGCCAAACGCCAGGACATCATCGACCAGTATGGTTATGGCACGCCCGACGACTGGGTTGAGCGCCATTTTTATACCGGCCGCGACAGCCTCGGCATCGCCGTCATGTTCGTCGTCAACGTGCTGCTGTTCGGCCCGTTAGGCATTACCATCTGGGCGACCCAGATGGCGTGGTCACCGATTTTTGCGGCTGGCATCATCAACGGCATCGGTCACTATTGGGGCTACCGCAATTTCGAGACCGCCGACGCCTCGACCAACATCGTGCCGTGGGGGCTGTTCATCGGCGGCGAAGAACTGCACAACAACCACCACGCTTTCGGTAGCTCGGCCAAATTCTCGGTGCAGCCCTGGGAGTTTGACATCGGCTGGATGTACATCCGCATCATGGAGACCTTGGGTCTGGCCAAGGTGCGCAAGCTGGCGCCGGCCAAACCCGCGGTCGATACCGCCAAGTCCGCCATCGACTTCGAGACCTTGAAGGCGGTCGCCGGTAACCGTCTGCATGTGATGGCCGATTACGGCCGCATGGTGGTCAAGCGTGTGCATCGCGAGGAACTGCGCAACGCGCCCGCCGAGGTGCGTCCGCAATTGAAGCCCCTGCGCCACCTGCTGCTGCGTGCCGACGAGCGCCTGAACGAGTCCGAGCGCGGTACCCTGCAGGACGCGTTGCGCCACAGCCATGCCCTGGAAGTGGTGTATGGCTTTCGCCAGCGCTTGCAGGAGATCTACGAGCAGCGCGCTGCGAGCCGTGAAAACCTGCTCAAACTCTTGCAGGACTGGTGCCAGCAGGCCGAAACCACCGGCATTCAGGCCCTGCAGGACTTCGCTCACACCCTGCGCGGTTACACCCCACAGGCCGGCACGATGACGGCGTGAAGGTCGAACCTTCTTTGTAGGTAGGAAATCGGGGTCAGAGCAGTATTTCGCACCGGTAGGCGGACGGCTGCTGGAGCGTGTAAGTGCGAAATACTGCTCTGACCCCGATTTCCTACCAATTTCCCCAGACCAAAAAAAACCCGCCTCGAAGGCGGGTTCTTTTTGTGCGGCCGGCGCAGGCAGCAATTATTTGATCTTCGCTTCCTTATACATCACATGCTGGCGCACGACCGGGTCGTACTTCTTGCGTTCCATCTTGTCCGGATGGGTGCGTTTGTTCTTGGTGGTGGTGTAGAAGTGGCCGGTACCGGCGCTCGAGACCATCTTGATTTTGTCTTGCATGGCTAAGGCTCCTTAGACTTTTTCGCCGCGCGACCGGATGCCGGCCAGCACAGTGTCAATACCCTGCTTGTCGATGATGCGCAGGCCCTTGGTGCTCACACGCAGGCGCACAAAGCGTTTCTCAGCTTCCACCCAGAACCGGTGGTGCTGCAGGTTGGGCAGAAAACGCCGGCGCGTCCTGTTATTGGCGTGCGACACATTATTGCCGCTGACCGGCCGTTTCCCCGTAACTTGGCATACCCGCGACATGATGGCTTCCTGATAAAAGGCCCGAAAAAGGGTAGCGATTCTATCCATAAAGCCGCGCGAGGCCAAGCCCAATCTTCGAAAGGCCGGCTGACCCGTATAAAAAGCCGTGCCGCCCATGCGCCTTACAGCAAACCGAGCGCCGCCATCGAGACCGCTTCGCGCTCGCCGACCACCAGATGATCCAGCACCCGCACGTCGATCAAAGCCGCCGCATCGACGATCCGGCGCGTGATGGCGGCGTCCGCTGCGCTCGGTTCGGCGACCCCCGAGGGATGGTTGTGGGCGAGGATCACCGCCGCGCAATTGGTCTCGAGACAGGATTTGACGATTTCGCGCGGGTGCACCGTGGCGCTGTCTATCGAACCGAAGAACAATTCGCGCAACGCAATGACACGGTGGCGCGTGTCGAGGTAGAGACAGGCGAACACCTCGCGCTGGTAGCCCTTCATGCGTGACACCAGATACTGGCTCGCCGCACTCGGGTTCTCCAACGGCCCGTCCCGTTCGAGTGCGCTGAACACATAACGACGCCCGAGTTCGAGCGCGGCGCTGAAGGTCGCAAAGGCCGCTGGACCGCAACCTGGCAGCGCCGCCAGCCGTTCGCGTTTGGCTTCCAGCAAGGCGCGCAGTCCGCCGCATTCACTCAGCAGTCCGCGCGCCAGCGTCACCGCATCGGTGCCGGCCACACCGGTGCGCAAGAGCACGGCCAGCAATTCAGCGTCACTCAATACTTCGCTGCCTTCACGCAGCAGCTTTTCGCGCGGCCGCTCAGCGGCCGGCCAATCCTTGATGGTCATAGTTCACCCCTCCTTGGGCGGTCAGTCCCTGACGTCGCTCAGTATATGGAAGCTCCGCGCTTCCGGGTAATATCGACCATGATGGATGCCGCCACGCCGCTCACCGCCCTTGCCGCCCGCCGCGTATTGCTGATCGTGTGCGGCGGTATCGCGGCGTATAAAGCGCCCGACGTGGTGCGTCGCCTGCGTGATGCGGGCGCCGAAGTGCAGGTGGTGATGACACCGGCTGCCAGTGCCTTCATCACGCCGCTGACGCTGCAGGCGGTGTCCGGTCGTGAAGTGCGTAACGAACTGTTCGACCCGGCCGCCGAGGCAGCGATGGGTCATATCGAGCTCGCGCGCTGGGCCGATGTCATTCTGATTGCGCCCGCCACCGCCGACTTCCTCGCGCGCCTGCGTCTGGGCATGGCCAACTGCCTCGCCAGTGCCGTGTGTCTCGCCACTGAGGCGCCGCTGCTCGCCGCGCCGGCCATGAATCAGCAGATGTGGAAGCACCCCGCCACACAGGACAACCTCGCTGCCCTCGCCGCGCGCGGCGTGCGTTTCGCCGGCCCTGGTGCCGGCAGCCAGGCCTGTGGTGAAGTCGGGCCGGGACGCATGCTCGAAGCCGTTGAGATCTGCGCCGCCACCGCCGCAATGTTCGAACACGGTCTGCTCAGCGGTTGCCGCGTATTGTTGACCGCCGGCCCGACCCGCGAACCCATCGACCCGGTGCGTTATATAAGCAATCACAGTTCGGGCAAGATGGGTTATGCGATCGCTGCGGCGCTGCGCGAAGCAGGAGCGCTGGTCACGCTGGTCAGCGGCCCGACCATCCTCGCGCCGCCGGCTGGCGTCCAGGTGGTCGCGGTCGAAACCGCCCAGCAGATGTATGACGCGGTCATGGCGCGTCTGCCGACCGATATCTTCGTCGCGACCGCTGCGGTCGCGGACTACCGCGTCGATAACGCCGCTACCAACAAAATCAAACGCCGTGACAGCGCCCTCGAACTCAAGCTGGTGCCCAATGAGGACATTCTGAAATCGGTCGCCGCGATGTCTTCGCCACCCTTCACGGTCGGTTTTGCCGCCGAGACCAATGACGTCGAACATCACGCCCGCGAGAAACTGGAGCGCAAAGCCATCGACATGGTTGCCGCGAATCTGGTCGGCGCTGCCGGCCTCGGTTTTAATGCCGACGATAACGAGTTACTGGTGATCTGGCGTGGCGGTTCGCAGCTCTTGCCGCGTGCCGCCAAAACCCGACTCGCGCGCGCGCTGGTCGATGTGATCGCGGCGCGTTTCGCCGCGCGCGCCCAGCCGTGAGAGCGGCAGGCGTCCACCCACTCGCGTGTATTTAAAGGGGTTGAGCTTGTACACTTCCGACATCGACCAAGGGGCGGTCCGTGCGCGGCACGAGCCGGGCGTGTAAAGCATGAAGTTACCCAACAACGCGGGCAGTTTCGCGGGCGTGATGGCGCGCATTCCACGCGCCGCTATCGCGGCCCTTACGCTCGTGCTGGTGTTGGCACTGGGCTTCAAGGTGCTCGTTCCCCTGTTCAGCGATGACACCAATGGCGGCACCACCGTCAGTCCTGCTTTCCAGAAATTCTCCGACGACCTCGCGCACCAGATAAGTCTCGCGTTTGATCCCTACCAGCAGGCGCTCAACAAGCTCGCCGGCCAGCCCGCTGTCATCGACGCCTTGCGCAACGGCAGCAACGAGACCCGCGCCGCGCTCGCTGCTGAACTCCAGCCGCCACTCGATGGTGTGCTGGCACTGCGTCTGTTGCCGCCGGATTACAGTGAGCCGGTACCGTCGGCCAAACCACCGCTGACCTACGCCTCGGTGTCGATGCTCAATCACGCGCGGGAGGACGGCAAGGACATTCCGATGGAGGCTCATCTCGGCGGCACGCCCGAGGAGCATCTGGTGCTGCTCAAACGCGTGATGGCGCCGAACGCCGAAGGTCAGAGCGTGCTCATCGGGTTTCTGCACATGTCGCTCAAGATCGACCTGCTGCGTAAGTCGCTGAGTGATGATGCACCCGCGCGTTCCTATGTCGAGATCCGCCAGATCCCGGGCAACGCCGTCGCCTCCCACGGCACCAAGCCGAGCGGCGACGCGCCGACCACCAATTCCCATGTACCAGATACACGTTTCGTGGTGACGGTGGCCGCCGCCGGCGCCGCCTTGCCGAGTGCGTCCCGCGATAGCGGCCATGGCATGTTGATACCGGTCATCGCTCTCGGCCTCGCTTGTGGCGGCGCGATTGTGGTGCTGCTCATGCGTCGTCGCGGCGGCACGGTCGTCGTGCTTGGCGGCGACGATAGCGTGATCTTCACCGGTGCCATCAAGGCCATTCTCGATGGCGCCCATCCCGGTCTCGAACAACTGCTGCCGGGCGCGCTGCGCAGCGGCAACGGCAACGGCGACACCAAAGCGCCGCTCGATAAAGCGCTCGCCGCCCGTGCTGAAGCGGACGATGTCACCAGAATCAAAGGTATGCCCGCCGCGCCGAGCAGCGAAGACCCGACCGTGCCGAAACCGAATTCCTCGGTGCTCGACATCGATCTCGACTTTAATCTCGACGGCGCACTCGACGATACCGTACCGGGCGAGGGCCATGTCGACCGCTCAATTTTCCGCGCCTACGACATCCGCGGCGTGGTCGGCGAGACTCTGACCGAAGAAGCCGTGTATGAGATTGCTCGTGCGCTGGGCGCCGAGGCCGAAGCCCGTGGCCAGAAGACTGTGGTGGTTGCGCGTGACGGTCGCCATTCGAGTGAGCCTTTTATGCAGGCACTCGCCAAGGGCCTGCTTGAATCCGGTCGCGATGTTCTCGACATCGGCCTCGCACCGACCCCTGTGCTGTATTTCGCCACCAATTATCTCGATGCCCACAGCGGCGTGATGATCACCGGCAGTCATAACCCCGCGCAATACAACGGCCTGAAGATTGTGCTCGATGGCCAGACTTTGTCGGGCGAAGCGATTCAGGCCATCCGGCGCCGGGTCGAAACCCGTGACTATGTCGAAGGCACCGGCTCACTGCAGTCGACCGATATCGTGGCCGAATACATCCGCCGCATCAGCGAGGAGATTCCGGTCTCGCTCGGTGATGCCTTGAAGGTGGTGGTCGATTGTGGCAATGCCGTGCCGGGTATGGTCGCGCCCGCCATCCTGCGCGCGATTGGCCATGATGTGATCGAACTGTTCTGCGATGTTGATGGCGACTTTCCCAATCATCATCCCGATCCGTCGCTGCCGGAAAATCTCCAGCAACTGATAGCTGCAGTGCAGGAGGAAGGTGCGGACCTGGGCCTCGCTTTCGATGGCGACGGCGATCGTCTCGGTGTGGTCGATGCCGAAGGCAATATCATCTGGCCCGACCGTCAGATGATCTTGTTCGCGCGCGATGTGCTGGCCCGTAATCCCGGCGCCAAGGTCATCTACGACGTGAAATGCTCGCGCCATCTGCCGATGGAAATTGAAGCCGCGGGCGGCGAGCCGGTGTTGTCCAAGACCGGCCACTCCATCATCAAGAACCTCATGCAGGAAAGCGGTGCACTGCTGGCCGGTGAGTTATCCGGCCACATCTTCTTCCGTGATCGCTGGTATGGCTTCGACGACGCCTTGTATGCTGCCGCGCGCCTGCTCGAAATCCTCGTCAACAGCGGCAAACCGCCGGCCGAGGTGTTCGCCGAATTACCGGGCGGGTTCGCCACGCCGGAGCTGCGCCTCGACATGCCGGAATCCCGTCATGCCGAATTCATGGACAAGGTCATGAGCGCCACCGCCGAATTCGAATACGCCGAGATCAATACCCTCGACGGCATGCGCGCCGACTTTGTCGATTCGTGGGGCCTGATTCGTCCGTCCAATACCACGCCCTGCCTGACCCTGCGTTTCGAAGGCGATGACGCCGAAGCGCTGGAAGACGTAAAAACCCGCTTCCGCAAAATGATCCAGAGTATCGACTCCAGCCTCAAGCTGCCGTTCTGACATCCACATCCGTTAGACGTCGGGCCGCTGACCCGACAATGGAATCACCGATGACGCTCAATCTGAATGACGCGCCGAATGTTGCGCAGGTGCTGACTGCGGCGCTGCCCTATATCCAACGCTACCAGGGCAAAACCATCGTCGTGAAATACGGCGGTAACGCCATGACCGAGCAGCGCCTGAAGGCAAGTTTCGCGCGCGATGTGGTGCTCATGAAACTGGTCGGCATCCATCCCATCATCGTGCATGGCGGCGGCCCGCAGATTGGCGACATGTTGAAGCGCATCGGCAAAGAATCGAAATTCATCGACGGCATGCGGGTGACCGACGCTGAGACCATGGACGTGGTCGAGATGATCCTCGGTGGTCTGGTCAACAAGGAAATCGTCAACCTCATCAACCACAGTGGTGGTCGTGCGGTCGGCCTGACCGGCAAGGACGGTCCTTTGATCATCGCCCGTCAGCTCGGCACTGGCGCCGGTGCGCCCAAACATGAGCTCGGGTTCGTCGGCGAAGTCTCCGGCATCAATCGCAGCGTGCTGGATTTTTTCGCAGGCGGCGCCTTTATTCCCGTCATCGCGCCTATCGGCGTCGGCACCGATGGTTCTTCGTTCAATATCAATGCCGATCTGGTGGCGGGCAAAATCGCCTCGGTCATGCAGGCAGAGAAACTCATGCTGTTGACCAACACCGCGGGTGTGCTTGGCGAAGACGGCCAGTTGATGAACAGCATCGACGCCGCCACCACCCGTCGACTGATCGATAACGGCACCATCTCAGGCGGCATGCTGCCCAAAGTACAGACCGCCCTCGACGCCGTCGATGCCGGCGTGCGCCGCGCGCACATCGTCGATGGACGCGTCGATCATGCGGTCTTGCTTGAGCTGTTTACCGACGAAGGCGTCGGCACGCTGATCGAATAGGCGTGGAAGGCCGCAAGCAACAGATCCTCGAGGTACTGGCCAGCGAACTCGAGACCAAACCGGGTTCGCGTATCACTACCGCCGCGCTGGCGGCGGCGGTGGGTGTGTCGGAGGCCGCGCTGTATCGGCATTTTCCGAGCAAGGCGCGCATGTTCGAGGGGCTCATCGAATTCGCCGAAGACGTCATCTTCGGTCTGTTCAACCAGATCATGAGTGAACAGCGCGAGGCACGCACGCGCTGCTTTCATCTGACGGTGGCCATGCTGCGTTTCGCTGAACGCAATCCCGGCATCTCGCGCATTCTGATGGGCGACATTCTGGTCGGCGAACATGAGCGCTTGCGCGCGCGGGTGATGAAGTTCTATGCGCGGGTCGAGACCCAGTTCAAACAGGCCCTGCGCGAGTCAGCCCTGACCGACGCTGAGGCCATCGACAGCGCCACGGTCATCGCCACCGCCAACCTGCTGGTGGCGGTGGTTGCCGGGCGGCTCGATCAATTTGTGCGCAGTGATTTTAAGGCGAGCCCAACCGCCGACTGGGATAACCAGTGGCGCTTGTTGTGCGCGGGTCTGTTCCCCGCGGCTTGAGTGGTCGCAGGAGGGGGCGAGTTATTGGCTCTTGGTGGCGCTGACCGGCGCCGCCGCGGCATCGACGGGCGGCGCTGAGCTGGCCGCTGGTGTCGCTCCCGCACTCTCGATGGGCGGGGTCTTGATACCTTTTAATTCACGAAAACGCCCGATATCGGTCGTGAACCGTTCGCGGATCAGCGCTTGTTCGCGATGTTTGGTGTCGATGAATTTATGGTTGTCGCTGATCTGCGCGCGTACATTGTCGATGTTCTTGACCATCTCTTCGGTCGGTTTTTCGCCGCGCCGCTCGGTCTCGGCCGCACGCTCAATCATCTGATCGAGATTCTTCTGCAGCTTTTCGATATGCCCTTCGACCAGGTGAATCTGTGATTCGAGGTGGGCTATCTGCCCGTCGCGGGTCAGCACCATGTCGTCTTCGGTGGCAAAGGTGTCGAGCAGCACGCGGTCCTGCGCTGCCCGCTTTTTGACGAGCTCCGCTTCCTGGTCGCGGGCCTTGCCGGCAG
The DNA here is from genome assembly GCA_945873015.1 of Klebsiella pneumoniae. Classification (GTDB taxonomy): domain Bacteria; phylum Pseudomonadota; class Gammaproteobacteria; genus JADJYF01. The sequence continues at coordinate 11,818 of CAMCBY010000018.1, read as the reverse complement.
CGCGTTCGGCTTCCAGCTCTTCCAGGGTCTTGGCGCGGCCACTCTCACCGATGGTGACACCGAACTTGTCCTTGGTCTCGGAGCCCTGCTGGGCATACTCCGGCGGCACCGCATTGCCGCATTCGCGCACGCCGTCCTTGTTGTGCCAGCATTTGATATGGCCACCGCTACTGCTGCCGCCACTGGTCTTTGCTGCGTAGCTGGGCATTGCCAGTGCCATGCTGAACACCGCGACCATCGCCAGCCGTGCCACCATTTTCACATCCTGCGTCATACGCTTGAGCCCCATATGCCATGAAGTCGCTATTCGACCAGTGTATCGGACCAAGCCCGCCGACCCTGAATCGTCTTGTCCGTCGCTGCCTCAAACGCCGTATTCGGCGCGGTAGGCCGCCATCGCCGCCAGTTCGTTGTCATGCCCGCCGACCTCGCGCAGGTAGTCGAGCAGGTCGGCCAGGCCGACGATGCGTCCGACCGGAATGCCGTGCTCGCGTTCCACTTCCTGCGCCGCCGACAAACTGCCTTTGCCACGCTCCTGGCGATCGAGCGAAATCATCACGCCTACCGCCTGTGCGCCGGCCGCGGCAATGAGTTGCATGGACTCACCGACCGAAGTGCCGGCCGAGATCACGTCGTCAACAATCAGCACCCGGCCTTTCAGTGCACTGCCGAGGATATTGCCGCCTTCGCCATGATCTTTTGTTTCCTTGCGATTGAAGGCGAATGGCACATCGCGGCCGTGGTCGCGATAGAGCGAAATGGCAATCGCGGCACCGAGCGGAATGCCCTTGTAGGCCGGCCCGAACAGCAGGTCGAACTCGAGACCTGACGCGACGATGGCGTTGGCGTAATAGCGTCCCAAGTCCGACAACGCTGCGCCACTGTCGAAGGTGCCGGTGTTGAAAAAATAGGGGCTCAAGCGTCCCGATTTCAGCGTGAACTGGCCAAAGCGCAGCGCGCCGCGGCGCAGGGCAAACTCGATGAACTCGCGTTGATAGGCATGCATGTCTAATGGTCGGATGTGCGTGATGGATGGCTGCCGCTATGATACGCGCGCGTGACGCGCCTGACAGCCGCCACGCCCCCTGTCCCTTAAAAAGCGAGTCTGCCATGCGCATCGTCAGTGCCAACCTGAACGGAATTCGTTCCGCCCATACCAAAGGTTTTCACAACTGGCTCGACCGCCAGCAAGCCGACGTCGTGTGTGTGCAGGAAACCAAAGCCCAGCTCGCCGACCTGCGCGAAGAAATCCATTCGCCGGCCGACTGGAATACCTATTTCTGTGATGCCGAAAAGAAGGGTTACAGCGGCGTGGCGCTGTTCTCCCGTCATGCCCCCGACCGCGTCATCACCGGGTTTGGATGGGACGAGTTCGACAATGAAGGCCGCTACGTACAGGCCGATTTTGGACGGCTGTCGGTCGCCTCCATCTATCTGCCCTCTGGCTCGTCCAGCGACGAGCGGCAGCAGGCGAAATTCCGTTTTATGGCGCGTTTCATGCCGTGGCTGAAAGAGCGTCTCAACGAAGGCCGCGAATTTATCCTGTGTGGCGACTGGAACATCGCGCACAAAAATATTGATCTCAAGAACTGGCGTTCGAATCAGAAGAATTCAGGTTTCCTGCCCGAGGAACGCGCGTGGCTCGACCAACTGTTCGATGAGGTGGGTTATGTCGATGCTTTCCGCGTCGTCAATCAGGACGCCGAACAATACACCTGGTGGTCCAACCGTGGCGCGGCCTGGGACAAGAACGTCGGCTGGCGCATCGATTACCACATCGTTACACCGGGCCTCAAACCCTTGATCAAGAACGCCGCCATCTACAAAGACGAACGTTTCTCCGATCACGCGCCACTGATCATCGACTACGACTGCAACCTCAAAGATTTCGCCCTGTAGGCGCGAATTCATTCGCACATTGAATGGCGCGGCAGGGCGCTGGGTACAGGTCTGCAGGTGGGAATGAATTGGGTGTAGGTCTCAAACTGAGCGTCGGCACATGATCTTTTGTGGGTCAGACTTCAGTCTGACATTCACAGGAGATTGGCGGCGGGAGGCTTCCACGACAGTGTCAGACTGAAGTCTGACCCACAATGACCTGAACGACTCTACCGGTGCGATATCGCGCTCAATACTGCTATGGGTCTCTCACGATCCCAGTGTGTTGCCGGGATTAAGCTCGGTACTACCAAGCGCTTGGTTCGTAATATCAGTTTCAGACCTACACTCAATGAATTCGCACCTACAGGCAGCACTTCGAGCTCCCTAGCCGCGCCGCCGAATGCGGTATACCGCGATCTCCGCCAGCAGGTTCGGCCATAGCCCCATGCCGGGCACGGCACGATGTTGCGAATCCACCGCCGCCCGTTCCAGCACTTCAAGGTGTTTGTCGGCGCACAAATCCTCGAAGTCACTCAAGGTACACATGTGGATGTTGGGCGTGTCGTACCAGGTGTTCGGCAGATGTCGTGTGACCGGCATACGACCGAGCAGGATCTGGGCGCGGCATTTCCAGTGACCCATATTGGGAAAGGTCACGATGCTTTCGCGGCCGATGCGCAGCATCTCGTCGATGAGTTCATGGGGAAAACGTGTGGCCTGCAGAGTCTGGGTCATGATCACGAAGTCGAAAGACTCGGCGTCGAACTCCGACAGGCCGGCATCCAGATCGGAATGAATGACATTCACGCCGCGTTCGATACAGGACACGATGTTGTCCGGGTCAATCTCGATGCCGTAACCGGTCACGCCCTTGTGCAGGGCGAGTGCCGCCAACAGCTGGCCGTCGCCACAACCGAGATCCAGCACGCGGCTGCCTTCGGTAATCCACTCGGCAATCAAAGCCTGTTCGGCACGCAGCCCGTGCATGTTCAAGCGCTGGTACTCACGCGATCGAAATAGGCCCGCAGCACCTTGTGGTATTGCGGGATGGGTAACAGAAAGGAGTCGTGGCCGAGCTCGGACTCGATGTCGACGTAGGATACATCGAGGTCGTTATCGAGCAGCGCGCGCACGATTTCGCGCGAGCGTTTGGGTGAAAAACGCCAGTCGCTCGAAAACGAAATCACCAGATAACTCGCCTGACAGAGCGACAAGGCTTTGGTCAGATCATCACCGTATTCCGCCGCCGGGTCGAAATAATCCAGTGACTTGGTCATCAACAGATAGGTGTTGGCGTCGAAACGATTAACGAAGGACTCGCCCTGATAGCGCAGATAGGACTCGATTTGAAACTCGACACCAAAATTGAAATTGATCTTGCCGTCGCGCAGTTCGCGGCCGAATTTGGCGTGCAGCACGTCGTCCGACAGATAAGTGATGTGGCCGACCATACGCGCGAGGCGCAGGCCGCGTTCCGGCATCACGCCGTGTTCGACGTAATGGCCGTCGTGAAACTCAGGGTCGGAGCGAATGGCCTGGCGTGCCACTTCATTAAACGCGATGTTCTGGGTCGACAGTCGCGGCGCGGCGGCGATCACCACCGCGTGGCGCACGCGCTCCGGGAAGTCGATGGTCCACTGCAACACCTGCATGCCACCCAGACTGCCACCCATCACCGCCGCCCACTGGGCAATGCCCAGCGCATCCGCCAGTCGCGCCTGGCTGCGCACCCAGTCGCGCACCGTGACGATGGGAAAGTCCGGCCCGTAACGTTTGTCGTTATGCGGTTTGACCGCCAGCGGCCCGGTCGAGCCGTTGCAGCCGCCGAGGTTGTTTGAACACACTACAAAAAAACGATTGGTATCGAGCGGTTTGCCCGGCCCGATGCAGTTGTCCCACCAGCCCGGCTTGGCCGCGTCCGCGTCATGGAAACCGGCGGCATGGGCGTCGCCCGACAGCGCATGGCACACCAGCACCGCGTTGTCCCGCGCTGCGTTCAGCTCGCCATAGGTTTCATAACAAAGGTCGTAGGAGGGCAGCGTGACGCCGCAATCGAGCGCCAGCGGCTCATCGAAATGCCGGAACTGCGGAAACACCAGGCCGACACTGTCGGCGGGCTTGGGTTCGGGCATGGAGGAACGTCGCAGGCTGGAGCAGTGAATGACTGGGCCCGGAGTCTAATAACTGTTGCGTGGTGTCGCAATGGCGCTGACCGTGCGACGTCGGTGGCAATGAATTCGCACCTACACCGTCCACTCGCCGCCGAGCTCGGTAAACCACCCTGGCGCCACCGTCGGTCTGCCTATCTGCACTACCTTGCTGCGCGAAGTCGCGCCGCGCAGCACTTCGACGCCGGCACGCGCCGCGCCGAACTCCTCCGCCAGCCAGCGGCACAGGGCCTCGTTGGCCTTGTCGTCCACCGGCGGTGCCGTGATGCAGACCTTCAAGGCATCGTCATAAAGGCCGAGCACGCGGTTATGTCGCGCCCGCGGCTGCACCCGTAACTCCACAATCAGCACGCTGGCTTGCCAGCGATACCAGCTCACCGGCCGCTACAGCAGCGAATAACCCACATCGCGCAGCGGTGCGACCACCAGCATAAGCAGCAGATTGAGCACAATCACGACCACCATCGCCGAAAAATCCAGGCCGCCGAGCGGCGGCAGCAGGCGGCGGGCCGGCCGCAACACGGGTTCACTCAGTGCCTGGATAACCCCGATCACCGGGTTGTAACCGCCCGGCGCCACCCAGCTCAGCACGATTTGCGCGATGACCGCGGCCATGAAGATCCACACCGTCTTGCTCGCGATTTCGGCGACCGCCACCACCAGCATCCCGGCGAGGTTGGGCGAGACGCCTACCACCAGCGCCACCAGGAATGTATTGAGCAACTGCAAGGACAGGATCAGCAGCACCGAGGCAGTGTCGATGCTCGCCAGCGCCGGAATATAACGCCGCAGCGGGCGCAATACCGGGTTGGTGACGGTAACGATTGCCTGGCATAGCGGGTTGTAGAAATCCGCGCGCACCACCTGAAACAACAAGCGCAGCAGCACCGCGCAGATATACAGCCCGAACAGCGAGTCGATGAGGAACACGCCGGCATTGGAGAAATATCCACTGCCCATTAGCGTGGCACCTGGGCGGCGAGTTCGCGGCCACGGTCGCGCGCTGCGGTCAGCGCGCGGCTGACAATGCCCGCGAGATCGGCGTCATTGAAGCGTTTTAACGCCTGTTCGGTGGTGCCGCCGGGTGAGGTCACTTGCCGACGCAGGGTCGCCGGGTCGTGTTCCGAACCGCGCGCGAGGCGCGCCGCCCCCTCGACCGTCGCGAGTGACAGCCGCCTCGACAACGCGGCCGGCAGGCCGAGTTCGCAGCCGCTCTGCTCCAGCAACTCGAGCAATAGAAAAACATAGGCCGGGCCGCTGCCCGACAAGGCCGTGACGGCGTCCATCAAACCTTCGTCCTCCAACCACACCGCCTCGCCGACTGCCGCCAGCAAGTGTTCGGCGAGGTCATGCTGTGCAGGCGATACCGCGTGATTGGCGCACAGCGCCGCCGCACCACAGCCAATCTGGGCAGGTGTATTGGGCATTGCGCGCACGATGGCACGCTCATCGCCGAGCCAGGCCGCGAGGTGCCCGAGGGTGATGCCGGCGGCAATCGACAGGAACAAAGTCGATGGGCTCGTGTTTGGCGCCAAGGCCAGACTGACCTCGCGCAACTGCTGCGGTTTGACCGCCAGCACCACTACATCGGCACCCTCACAGGCGGCGAGGTTGTCGTCCGTCACCATCACACCGAAGCGCTCTGCGCAGGCGGCGCGACAGCCGGCATCCGCATCGGCCACCCGAATGCGGGACGCCGAATGACCGCCGGCCAGCAGGCCACCGACCAAAGCGCGGCCCATATTGCCGCCGCCGATGAAAGCAAACAAAGAATCCATCGCGTGTTGTCTTAATGAATCTCTTCCGAGTTTATCACGCACCTCAAGTGCGCGGTCCGAACAAGGCCGTGCCGATGCGAACGATAGTCGAACCTTCGGCAATCGCGGCCTCAAAATCATCGCTGGTGCCCATCGACAGCGTCTCCATGCCCAGCGCACTGTCACGCGCCAGCTCCCGCAGCACGGCGAACGCCGCGCGCTGCGCGCCGAAATCCGCGCTTGGAGCAGGTAGCGTCATGAGCCCGCGCAGCTTGAGCCGCGGCAAGGCCGCCACCTCGGCGGCCAGCGCCGGCAACGCGTCGGCCACGATGCCATGTTTGCTCGGCTCACCGCTGACATTGACCTGGATGAGCACATTCAAGGGCGGCAGATGGGCTGGGCGCTGATTATTCAGGCGCTCGGCGATGCGCAGGCGATCAATCGTATGCACCCAGCTAAAGTTGGCAGCGACCTCGGCCGTTTTATTGCCCTGCAGAGGACCGATGAAATGCCACTCGATGGGCAACGAGGCGAGGCTGGCTGCCTTGGCCAGCGCTTCTTGCACATAGTTCTCGCCGAAAGCTTGTTGTCCCGCCGCCCATGCGTCTTCGATGGCGCTGGCCGGATGACGCTTGCTGACCGCGAGCAAGGCCACGCTACCCGATGTGCGACCATGACGCGCCTCGTACTCACGAATCGTTTCCTGCAAACGCGCGAGACGTTGTGCCAGCTCATGCATGTCAGTCATGTCACGGCCTTGCACGGCCGTCCTCGTTGGTATGTGTAGAGAGATCTTGGTAGAGTTTGGGCGCGCAGTGAAGGCTTTACCATCGCCCCGCGGCGCCGCACCGAAGAGGTCCGCGACGCACGCCACACCTTCCCGGTAAGCGGGAGGGAAAGTTCCTGTCGATGAACAGCGCCATGAGGATTGTTTAATGGATATCGGTGAGCTGCTAGCTTTCGGCGTCAAGAACCGCGCTTCCGACCTGCATCTGTCGGCCGGCTTGCCGCCCATGATTCGGGTCGATGGTGACGTCCGGCGTATCAACGTGCCGGCCCTCGACCACACTACGGTTCATGATCTCGTCTACGACATCATGAACGACAAGCAGCGCAAGGACTACGAAGAATTCCTTGAGTGTGACTTCTCCTTCGAAATCCCCGGTCTCGCCCGCTTCCGCGTCAACGCTTTTAACCAGAACCGCGGCGCGGGTGCGGTGTTCCGTACCATCCCCTCGGAAATCCTCTCGCTCGAAGATCTGAAAGCGCCGGAGATTTTCAAGAGCATTTCCGACTACCCGCGCGGTGTGGTGCTGGTGACCGGGCCGACCGGTTCCGGCAAATCGACGACCCTCGCCGCGATGGTCAACCACAAGAATGAAACCGAATACGGTCACATCCTCACCATCGAGGACCCCATCGAATTCGTGCACCAGTCCAAAAAATGCCTCATCAACCAGCGCGAAGTGCATCGCGACACCCTGGGGTTCAACGAAGCACTGCGCTCGGCGCTGCGCGAAGACCCGGACGTCATCCTGGTCGGCGAAATGCGTGACCTTGAAACCATCCGCCTCGCGCTGTCCGCCGCTGAGACCGGTCACCTGGTGTTTGGCACCCTGCACACCAGTTCTGCCGCCAAGACCATCGACCGCATCGTTGACGTATTCCCGGCTGAAGAGAAGGACATGGTGCGCGCCATGCTCTCCGAATCGCTGCGGGCGGTGATCTCGCAGTCGCTGCTCAAAAAAGTCGGCGGCGGCCGCGTCGCGGCTCACGAGATCATGATCGGCACGCCTGCCATCCGTAATCTCATCCGCGAAAACAAGATTGCGCAGATGTATTCAGCCATCCAGACCGGCCAGCAATACGGCATGCAGACGCTTGACCAATGCCTGCAGGGCATGGTCGCAAAGAATCAGGTGACCCGTCAGGAAGCGCGCTTGAAGGCCACCAACAAAGACAATTTCTAGAGCGCCACCGGTCAGACGTCAGCCCGAAGATTATGGCGTCATGCACGACGCCAGGAGAGCGAGATGGAACGCGAACAAGCTATTAAATACATGCGCGACCTCTTGACCCTGATGGTCGAGAAAAAAGGATCGGACTTATTCATCACCCGCGACTTTCCGCCCGCCATCAAGATAGACGGCAAAGTGACGCCGGTCTCCAAGACCAAACTCACCCAGGACAATACCAAGGCACTTGCCTACGCGGTCATGAACGACCGCCAGATCAAAGAATACGAAGCGACCAAAGAATGTAATTTCGCCATCGCGCCGACCGGTATCGGCCGCTTCCGCTGCAATGCTTTTATTCAGCAGGGCGCCTGTGGCCTGGTATTGCGCACCATCGAAACCGACGTGCCGACCATCGAGAAGCTCGGCCTGCCGCCGGTCTTGAAAGAAGTAGTGATGACCAAACGCGGTCTCGTGATCATGGTCGGCGGCACTGGCTCGGGTAAGTCCACCTCGTTGGCGGCGATGATTGATTACCGCAATGCCAATTCTTATGGCCATATCATCACCATCGAAGACCCCATCGAATACGTCCATCCGCACAAGAACTGCATCATCATGCAGCGCGAAGTGGGGGTGGATACCGACGACTGGGAAATCGCACTCAAGAACACCTTGCGTCAGGCGCCAGACGTCATCCTGCTTGGCGAAATCCGCGATCGCGAGACCATGGAATTCGGTATCGCGTTTGCCGAAACCGGCCATCTTGCAATGGCCACCCTGCACGCCAACAGCTCCAACCAGGCGCTCGATCGCATCATCAACTTCTTCCCCGAGGAGCGGCGCTCGCAGTTGCTGATGGATTTGTCGCTGAACCTGAAAGCGGTGGTGTCGCAGCGTCTTATGAAAAAAGTCGATGGCAAAGGCCGCGTCGCCGCCATCGAGATCCTGATGAACTCGCCGCTGATCTCCGATCTCATCCTCAAGGGCGAAGTGCACGGCATCAAAGAAATCATGGCCAAGTCCAACGAACTTGGCATGAAGACCTTCGACCAGGCGCTGTTCGAACTCTACGAAGCCGATCTGATTACTTTCGACGATGCCCTGCGCAACGCCGACTCGCAAAACGAATTGCGCCTGCGCATCAAACTCGAAGGCAAGGCCGCCCGCGGCCGCAACCCGCTCGAGGACGCCGCCGGTCTGCGCCTCGAAGAGACCGAGCAGGAAACCGGATTCCTGCGCTAAACGCCCGCCGCAACGTCTGGAGCATTCATGGACATCACCCCTTATCTACACCTGTTGCGCGACAAGAACGGCTCAGACCTGTTCTTCACCGTCGGCGCGCCGGTCAAGATCAAGATAGAAGGCACCATCAACTCGGTGGGCAAGACCCAGTTGAGCGGCGAAATGACCAAGGCCGCTGCCTACGGCGTGATGAACAATCGCCAGATTCAGATCTTCGAAGACACCCTGGAGTGCGACTTCGCGATCGCACTGCCGGATAAGTCCGCGCGTTTCCGCGTCAACGTGTTTCGTCAGCGTGGCGAAGTGAGCATGGTGTTGCGCCGCATCCCGGCCGAGATCCCGGAAATCTCCTCCTTGGGCCTGCCCGACATCTTGTCGGAACTGGTGCTGGCCAAACGCGGACTGGTGCTGATGGTGGGTGCGACGGGTTCTGGCAAGTCGACCACCCTCGCCGCCATGATCAACGAACGTAACCGCGCCATGAGCGGCCACATTCTTACTATCGAAGACCCGGTCGAGTTCTCCCACCCGAACCTGAAATCGATCATCAACCAGCGCGAAGTCGGCGTTGACACCTTGAGCTATCGTAATGCGCTGAAAGCATCGCTGCGCGAAGCGCCCGATGTCATTCTGATTGGCGAAATCCGGGACCGCGAAACGATGGAAGCCTCACTCGAGTTGTGTAACACCGGCCACCTCGCGATCTCTACCATGCACGCCAACAACGCCAATCAGGCGATGGAGCGCGTCATCAACCTGTTCCCGCAGGACATGCACAAGCAGTTGTTCATGGACCTATCCATGAACCTGCGCGCCGTGATTTCGCAACGCCTGGTCAAAGCGGTGGACGGCAAACGTTGCGCCGCCATCGAGATCCTGGTCAACACCCCACACATCGCCGACCTCATCCTGAAAGGTGAAGTGCATTCGATCAAAGAAGCGATGGAAGGCAGCGGTCAGCGCGGCATGCAGACCTTTGATATGGCGCTGCATAATCTGTTCAAGGAAGAGCGCATCACGCTTGAAGAGGCTTTGAGCAACGCCGATTCGAGGACCAATCTTGAGGCGAAGATCAACTTCGGCTGAGCGCTCTTAGTCGAGCGCATCAAGCGGACTCCTGACGCCGCGCCCACCCCTGTTCAGCACGTGGGTGTAGATCATCGTTGTCGCCACATCAGAATGACCCAATAGTTCCTGCACCGTGCGGATGTCGTAACCACCCTCAAGCAAGTGAGTGGCGAACGAGTGACGCAAGGTGTGACTGCTGACACGTTTGGTGATGTTGGCGGCGCCCGCCGCCTGTTTGATCGCGCGCTGCAGACCGTTCTCATGCAGATGGTGGCGCCGCGCCAATCCGCTGCGCGGATCAACCGAGAGGCGCGCACTCGGGAAAGCGTACTGCCAGACCCAGTGACTCGCCGCGGCCGGATACTTACGCGTCAGCGCTTCAGGCAAATAGACCTCACCGAACCCCCGCGCCTTGTCCGCCTCGTGCAGCGCTTGCACCTGCTCAAGGTGGGCCTTCAATGGCGCGCGCAGCACATCGGGCAACGGCACCACACGGTCCTTGTGACCCTTGCCGTCCCTCACCATCAGTTGGTGATAGCCGAAATCGACGTCCTTGACGCGCAGCCGCATGGCCTCCATGAGCCTCATGCCCGTGCCATACAGCAGCCTGCCAAGCAGTTGATGAGACCCACGCATGCTGGCCAGCAGCGCCGCGACTTCAGTGCGCGTCAGCACCGTCGGCAAACGCCGCGGACGCTTGGCGCGCGTAAAGTTGTCGAGATCCCCGAGCGGACGCCCCAAGGCCTGCTCATAAAGAAAGACCAGTGCATTCAAAGCCTGGCTCTGCGTATTGACGGCAACGTTGCGCTCAACCGCCAGATGCTCAAGAAAACGAACGATATCGGCGCCCGCCAAAGAATGGGGGTCGCGGCCGCCGTGGAAACGCACAAAACGCTCCACCCAATCGAGATAAGACTGCTCAGTACGAATCGAATAACCACGGCGACGAATTTCCACCACCAGACGGCTAGTCGCACTTTCGGTCCCCGCAGCGCGCCTGGCGGACGCATCGACAGCCTCATCAACGCCCATCCCGTCGCGCCGTCGACCGCGCCGGTCATGGAGGGACTGCACCACACTGCGCCAATGGCCCCAGTCAAACTCATCCGCCCACGGAGCGTTCAGCAAAGCCGAGAAGTACAACTGCAAAGATTCGAGCACCTGCTCAAACTGCCAACCCGGTGGCCGCCGGATACGCACCACCCTGTCCAACCACCGCGCAAGCTCAACGCCGCCCAAGGTCGCGACCGCGCGAGACCGATGAACATTGACGAAACGCTCTACGTAGAGAACATAAAACCGATGCCGGGTCGAAGGAATATTTCTAGCCGCCAGCAAGGCGACAAATTCATCCCACCGACGGCCCTGCGGCACAACAACAGACTCGCCCATGTTCGAACCTCCATGTTCGTCATGACGACAAAAGACAATTAGACTGGCGCTAAACTAAGCGCACGCCGAGAATATACGAGGTTAGTCCAACAGGATCTACAATCGACCGCTTGGTTCTAGTGAACTATCTCCATTCTGCCTATCACACTATTTATTGGTTCGGGCTAGCACATGAAAAACCTATTCGGTCTATTCAACTGTTAGGTGTCACTTTGAATCGCCCCGGGTTTCGTGGAGGCTGTTTAGTTTAAGTCAGGCCGCTTCCGCGAGTGGCCGTGCGAGTTCCCGATAATAGTTTGCTTCAGCTTCCGCGGGTGGGATATAGCCGATAGACGCTAACAGCCGAGTGTTG
>CAMCBY010000017.1 GCA_945873015.1 Klebsiella pneumoniae | reverse complement strand
CCCTGCGCGGCATTGGGGTGCATGGTGTTGGCGGCGTTGCCGAGCAGCACCACCCGCGTGTCGCATAGACGGCGCGCCCGCTGGCGTACCAGCGCGTGGGCACGCCGCGGGCCGAGCACCGTAATGCGCCCCAAACGCGCACCGAAACGTCGTTCGAGCTCGGCGCCATAGGCGTCATCGTCGAGTTGCAGAGCCGCCAGGGCACGCTGCTCGTGCAGGCACTGCACGCTCACATAACGCGCGCCGCCGCTCGGGATCATGGCGAGAGGCCCTTCGCGGGTGAAATGTTCGAACGCGGTGTGAGGCTGCGGACGTTGCACTTCGACCCGCGTGACCAAAGCATGTTGACCGTAGTCGTAGCCGTCCGTCGCGATGCCGCAGGCGACGCGTACCGGCGAGGCATTGCCATCGGCACCGACCAGCAACGCGGCACGCAAGGTGCGCATCTCGTCGCCCTGCGCCACCTCAACTTCGACATGCTGAGCGTAAGCGCGATGACTGACATAACGCGTCGACCAGCATACGTCGTCGCCCAGCGCCTCCTGCGCTGCCAGGCGCAGTTGATACAGAAGAATGTCGGCCGGACAGGCCCAACCCATCGCGTCCAGCGCCGCGTCATCGGCATTCAGTGCGAGCGCACCCAAACCACCCCGATCACTGACACGAATATGGCGAATGGCCAGCGCGTGGGGCGCAAGGCGCGCCCACACATCAAGCTCGGTCAGAATCTCGACCGAGGCCGCTGACAGCACCAGCGCGCGCGCATCACCGTCGGGTGCCTGCGGCGGCGGCCCCTGGTCGAGCAGAAGGACACGCCGTCCGGCGCGATACAACGCAAGGGCGGTGCAGCTACCGACCAGGCCGGCGCCGACCACGATGGCATCGAATTCAGGCCGCACTACGCTCGCGCATCGCGGCCTCGACCGCAGCGACGGACTTCGGCGCCTCGATGGTCAGAATTTCGTGACCGGTCTCGGTCACCAGCACGTCGTCTTCGATACGCACGCCGATGTTCCACCACTGTTTAGCGAGATCCTTCAGGCTCGCGGCGAGATACAGACCGGGCTCGACGGTGGTGACCATGCCGGGCTCGAACACCCGCCATTCGTCGTGCACTTTGTAGTCACCGACGTCGTGCACGTCCATGCCCAGCCAATGGCCGGTCTTGTGCATGTAATAGGGCTTGTAGGCTTCTTCATCGATGAGTTTGCGCAAGCGTCCCTTCAGAATGCCAAGATCGATAAGACCGCGCGTGATGACTTCAATCGCCGCTTCATGGGGCTCGTTCCAGGTATTGCCCGGCCGCACTTCGGCGATCGCAGCCAATTGGGCTTCGAGCACGATTTCATACACCTGCCGCTGTTCCGGGGTGTATTCACCGCTCACCGGGAAAGTGCGGGTGATGTCGCTGGCATAACTGTCATATTCGGCGCCGGCATCAATCAGCAGCAGGTCGCCATCCTTCAGCACATCGCTGTTTTCGGTGTAATGCAGGATGCAGGAATTGGCGCCACCGCCGACGATGGACGGGTAGGCCGGCGAACGCGCGCCCTGTTGCAGGAAACTGTGCAGGATCTCAGCTTCAACCTGATACTCACGCATGCCGGCCTTGCAGCTCACCATCGCGCGCCGATGGGCTACGGCCGCGATGCTGGCCGCACGGCGCATCGCTTTCAGTTCCTGACTGCTCTTGAACAGGCGCATCTCATGCACCACATGGCCCAAGGACACAAACTGATCCGGTGCATGGATGCCGGCATTGCCCTTGCTCGTCACTCGGTTCAACCAGCTCACCAGACGCTGATCGAACTCCGCATAACGCCCCATCGTGAAATAGATACGTTCCTTGTTCTCGATGAGCCCCGGCAGGATGTCGTCAAGATCGGTGATCGGAAACGCGTCGTCGGCACCATATAACTCGCACGCCCCTTCCAGGCCGGCGCGGCGGCCGTGCCAGGTCTCGGCTTCGTCGTCGCGCTCGCGACAAAACAGAATACACTCGCCCTGTGGCCTGTCGGGCACCAGCACCAGCACCGCCTCGGGCTCGGGAAAGCCGGTCAAGTAATAGAAGTCGCTGTCGGGCCGGAAGGGATAATAGACGTCGCGATTACGGATGCGCTCGAGCGCGGTCGGCTGGATGACGATGCTGCCGTGGCCCGCAATGTCCATCAGGCGTTTGCGACGACGTGCAAATTCTCTCTTCTCCATGCGATCTCGGCCAATTCGGAGTGGTTGATGACGATGCGCGGTAGCAGCGGCCGCGTCTCAGTGCAGAGTGACGGCGAGATCCTCGTCGCCGTCACCGTCACCGGTGTTGAGCTCGGCGCGGACCAACATGACGCCCATGCGGGTGAACTCGGTCAGTTCGACCAGCGCGCGCTCGTCCTCCTCGTCGCCAGCAGCGTCCATCGCAAGCGAAGTGAAACGCGATAGATCGGCGAGGAATTCCCGTGCATCTTCGCCCAGCGCATCAATATCGGCAATCCCCGACAGACCGAGTCCGGACAGAAAGCCGCGACACCAATCGGCAAAGCCGGCCGCGCGCAGCGCCAACGGCGCCTCATCGGCCGGCAACAACAGCGCTAACTCATAGTCTTCGCCACTCATCGCGCGCAGCGTTTCACCCATTAAGGCTTCCAACGCGGCACGCGGCTCGCCGCGCGCAAACAATTCGCGCTCACCGCCGCTGACATGATCGAGCCACAAGCCGGGTTCAAAGGCCTGCGGCCCGCTCAACATGCCGCATAACATGCCGTGACATTCAGCGGCGCCGACATCGCAGCGCACCGCGCCCAGGGCGCGTGCCACGCGTTCGTAAAGTTCGGCATTCATGGTAAGACCCGTCCCTGCGCGCGCGCTGGCGCCGCCCGCGATGTGCGATGACTCATAAATATTCCCGGCGCGGTGCGCGCAGTGACAGTGCGATTATCCCATGTCGGGCCACGCACCAGAAAGCGTAGCGCCTCAAGCACGACACAAGTCGCGATGAGCGCTGTTGACCGTCCGCTGTCCACCGCTCTATATTGACTGAGCATTCCATTCACCCCGGTAAGCACGCGTAGACTTCATGACAGCAGGCAGCAAAGACCGCTTGGAACTCGTTGCGCTCGAATCGCGGGTCGATGAATTGATCAAGGCGGTGGAGAGCCTCGCCACCGAAAACGAGGCACTGCGCTCGCAGCAGGCCTCGCTGACCTCTGAACGCGCGGCCCTGATTGAGAAAACAGAACAGGCGCGCTCGCGCGTCGAAGCAATGATCGCCCGCTTGAAGGCGATGGAGACCCGTTCATGAGCAGCGACAGTGAAGTCAAACCGATCACGGTGACTATCTTCGACAAGGATTATGTCGTCGGCTGCAAGGAGAACGAGCGTGAGGCCTTGTTTGCCTCGGTGCAGTTTCTGAACAAAAAAATGGTTGAACAGCGCGATAACGGCAAAGTCATTGGTGCCGAACGTATCGCGGTGATGTCGGCGCTGAATATCGCGCACGAATATCTCGAATACCGCCGTAACAATGAATCTATCGTGTCGGACGTCGGCGCCAGCGTGTCGCGCATGCAGGGCAAGATTTCCCAGGTCCTGTCACGCGGACTCGGCATGTCCTTCAAGGCGTCCGGTCACTGATTTTTGCCGGCGGACCGGCCAAGGTTAAAGGTCCGCAGAATTTTGACGATTTAAAGCTTGGTGTTCTCTGCTGTGTGCGTCAAAGACCTGAGATCTTTGAGCCTATTTTTCTTATCCCAGGGACTGATCAATCGACGATGTTGTGCATGTCCGCATCTCAGCGGAAAGCCTGATTCGCCATGAGAAGTCCCGTCTTGAACCCTTGGTTCAAGATTACGGTCGAGACGGCACGGTGGAGAACACCTTTTAATTTCTACCCTGGCGCGCGCCGTGCGCGCTGAAGCTGGCCGCCAGCATGGTGCGCCGCTCAAGATCCAGGCGCGCCGGCCGCTGCACGCCAGATGAAAATCCTGTCCAATTCAAAGGCTACTTTGACCATCCTCGCCCTGGGAGTGGCGATGATGGGGGTGGTGCGTTGGCAGGAGCAAAGCGCGTTGGATGCGGCCCGCGCCAGCTATCGCAAAGAGTCAGGCGAACGGGCGCTGGATATCGCCACCACGGTCGAGGTCAGCTTCAACGCCATCTATTCCGGGTTGCGCACCATGGCCCGCCTGCCGGGCGTGCGGAATATCTCTCGTTATGGCGAGAATTTCTCCGCTGATGCGCGCACCACGGTGCAGGAGCTCTACAACAACCTCGCCTCCCAGGTGTCGATTTCCGAGGTCTACATCGTGCCGCGCGACCTCGAGCCGGACCGCTTCGACCCGCTCACCGGTGAAAATGAAGCACCCATCGTCACCTTCGATCAGTTGATTGTCGGGCGCAAAGGCGCCGAAACCAAACACGAGGGACACGAGGCAGCGGAGACAGAGATCTTCGAGTATCGCCTCATGAAACAGCAGGCCGCGCATTTTGCGACCCATTTTGCCGATGAATCGCGGGTCAAGGGTTTGACCTACCCGGCCCTGACCGGGCCCGAAGTGGTGACCTGCGACAACGCCCTTTACGACCCACTGAACCCGAATGACAAAGACCGCGCCGGGCTGGTCTATTCGGTGCCGTTCTTCGACCTGCAGGGTCAGTACAAAGGCCTGGTGTCGGGCGTGGTATTGACCAGCGTGTTGCGCGACCTGCTGCCGGACGGCTATTACGCCCTGCATAACGGCGCCAACCAATATGTGGCGCCATCCAGCAAAGCCGGCCCATGGCAAGAGGCCGGCGCGGCCATCGCCCAGGACCGGCCAGCAAACTCGTTGCTCTACTCCGACGTCATCCGCCTGCGCATTCCAGAGCGTTTCGGTCACTGGACCCTATGGGCCGGCCAGCCGGATGCTGTGTTCTGGTCGCGCAGCGACGTGCGCAACGCGCAGGCCGTGGCGCGTATCGGTTATCTGGTATCGGCGCTGGTGACCTTGCTGCTGTTGGCGTGGTGGCGCTCACTGCAAACCTATCGGCTGCATGTCGAGAACATCAACGAAGGCCTGGAAAACACCGTCGATGCCCGCACCCAGGAGTTGCGTGTGGCGCTGGAAGCGGCCGAGGAAGCGGCGCGCGCCAAGTCACAATTCCTCGCCAACATGAGTCACGAGATTCGTACCCCCATCAACGGGGTGTTGGGCATGAATGAAATTCTGCTGCGCACCAGCCTCGACGATCACCAGAAACACTGCGCGCAGACCATCCGCGATTCCGGGACTGCCTTGCTCGGGGTGGTCAATGACGTACTTGATTTCTCCAAGATTGAAGCCGGCATGCTGGCGCTTGAAGACGAAGTATTCGACTTGCGCGAGGTGGCTGAGGACGTCGCCGCGTTGCTCGCCGACAGCGCGCTGGCCAAGGGCGTGACCGTGCATGTGGCGATACCCGCGACTCTCGACACGCGTCGCTGCGGCGACGCGGCCCGCGTTCGTCAGGTGCTGACCAATCTGGCCGGCAACGCCATCAAATTCACCGCTGAGGGCCGCGTTGTCATTGCGCTGAGCGCCGAATCAGCCCCCGACCTGCTACGGGTGGCGGTCAGCGATACCGGCATCGGCATCGCCGCCAGCGATAAAGAGCGCATATTCGAAGCGTTCGCGCAGGCCGACGGCGGCACTGCCCGGCGTTATGGCGGCACCGGTCTCGGCCTCAGCATTTCGGCTCGACTCGCGCGTCTCATGGGTGGCGAACTCGGTGTCGAAAGTACGCTCGGCCAGGGCTCGACGTTCTGGTTTAGCGCGCGCCTGCCGGCCGCACCAGCCGATCAGGCCGCCGCGGTCGCGCCGCCACTGGGTCTGCGCGTGCTGTTGATCGATGCCGATGCGCAGGATAGTGCGATCGGCGTCAGCCATCTGCGCAGCGCCGGTTGTGAGGCCGAAGCAGTCAGTGACGTCGATGCCGCCATCACCTGCCTGCAAGCGGCGCACGCAGCGGGGCACCCATTCGAGGTGGTGATTTACGGCCACTATGGCAATGCCGACGCCGGCCTCGCCGTGCTGCAGCAGTTAACCGCGAGTGCCGCGGTCAGCCCGCTCAAAAAAATTCTTGCCGCGCCGCTGCGCAACCGTCCGAGTCATGCCGCGGCGCGCAGCGCGGGCATCGCAGGACTGCTGGTCAAACCGCTGCGCCTGCGCGACATCCGCACCGTGCTCGGCGATGTCAAAAGTGAGCAGCCTGCCGATGAGGCGCTGGTGGCAGCGAGCTTCAGTGGTCATGTGCTGGTCGCCGAGGACAATCTGGTCAACCAGGAAGTGGCGCGCGCGCTGCTGGAAATGGCTGGTCTCAAAGTCGATACCGTGCCCGATGGTCAGGCGGCGGTCGATGCCTGGGCTGGCGGCGGCTACGACCTCATCCTCATGGACTGTCAGATGCCGGGCATGAGCGGCTATGACGCGACCGGCGAGATTCGTATGCGCGAACGACTCGGCCAGCGTGCACGGACACCGATAGTCGCGTTGACGGCCAATGCTTTGCTCGGTGATCGCGAACGCTGCCTTGACGCAGGCATGGATGACTACCTGTCCAAACCCTTCACCGACGAACAGTTGCGCGTGATTCTGTTGCGCTGGCTGGCCGGCACCGAAAGTGCGCCAGCGCAGGCCGCCATTACCCCCGCTACTGCGCAGGTCACGCAGGATGCAACGCCAGCGGCCGCGCCGGCGGACCAGGAACCGCAGGAGATGCTGTTCAATCCGCTCACTTTGGACGCCATGCGCGCGCGCAGCGGCTTGTTGAAGCGCGTGGTGGATGGTTACCTCACCCAATCCCTCGAGCATGTGGCGATGCTCGGCCAGGGCTGCGCGGCCGACGACGACAAAACTATCGTGTTTGCCGCACACGCGCTGAAGTCCAGCAGCGCAACCATCGGCGCAGAACTTCTCGCGAGTCTGTGTCGCCACATCGAGACCCAGGCGCGCAGCGGCAACCTTGCGCCGGCGCGCGACGAACTCGCCCAGGTGATCACGCTGCACAGCCAGGTCTGCGCGGTGCTCGAGGCGCAATATCAGGAACACGCGGCATGAGTGCCGGCCACCGCGACAGCCCGCTGGCGCTGCTCATCGATGACGACATCGTGACCCGCGCGGTGATTGCCGATGCACTCGAAGAGCTCGGCATGCAGGTACGCGAGGCCGGTGACGGCACGGATGGCCTGCGCCAGTTTGCTGCCGAGCCACCCGACGTGGTGCTGCTCGACGTCACCATGCCGGGCATGAATGGTTTTGAGGTATGCCGCGCGATGCGGGCCGACCCGCACGGTGCACATCTCCCCATTCTCATGCTGACCGGTCTCGACGACGAACTGTCGGTGGAGGAAGCGTTTGCCGCCGGCGCCACGGATTTCGCTGTCAAACCGTGCAACATACCGTTGCTGCGCCATCGTCTGCGCTACGTGATGCGCGCCAAACAGACCGCCGATCAACTGCGTTACAGCGAGGCCAGTCTGACCCGTGCGCAGCAACTGGCTCGCGTCGGCAGTTTCGAGATCGATGCCGATACAGAACAACTGGTGCCTTCCGACCAGGCCCGCAAAATGTTGTTCGGCTGCCAGCGCGGCACGCCGCTGACGCTCGACTCCCTGCTCATCCATGTGGTCGCGCATGATCGCCTGCGGGTGGCGACAGCACTGCGCGAAGCACTCAAGGAGCGCCGCTCTCTGGCGCTCGATTTTGACCTGACCGCGGCCGGCGGCGAACAGTTGGCGCTGCATTTAGAGCTTGAGATGCATGCCGATGAACGGCGCGGTCATCCGCGCGCGATGGGCACTCTGCAGGACTTGAGCGCACAGCGCGCGTCGGAGCAGCGCATTCGCGAGCTGGCGTTCTTCGATGGTGTGACGGGCCTGCCGAATCGCGCCTATTTTATGGAACGCCTGGCGGAGACACTCGCCACCGCGCAGCGCTTTGCGCGTCAGTTCGCAGTGATGTTTATCGATCTGGATCAGTTCAAACGCGTCAACGACACACTCGGCCATGCCGCCGGCGACGATTTGCTGCGCCAGGTGGCGGGTCGTATTACGCATGGTTTACGCCGCACCGACACCGTCACGCGTGGCCCGGACGGCAACCTGGAGACCGTCGCGCGTCTCGGCGGCGATGAATTTGTCGTGTTGCTGACCGACATCCGCCGGCCGGAAGACGCAGCCCTGGTCGCACGCCGCATCCTCACTGAACTCGAAGCGCCGTTCGCCCTCGGCGACACCGAAGTGCGGGTCTCGGGCAGCATCGGTATTGCCACCTTTCCGAATGACGGCAACGACGGATCGAGTTTGTTGAAATGCGCCGACATGGCGATGTACGGCGTCAAAAGCGACGGCCGCAACGGCTACCGTTTCTATACCCCGGCGCTCAATACCCGTGTGGTCGAGCGTCTGACCCTCGACGCCAGCCTCAAACGCGCCCTCGAACGCGGCGAATTCGAGCTCCACTATCAGCCGCAGTGGGATGCCAACCGCGGCGTGGTGGTGGGTGCGGAAGCGCTGGTGCGCTGGCGCCATCCCGATGTCGGGCTGGTGCGGCCCGCCGACTTCATACCGGTCGCCGAGGAGAACGGACTGATTGTGCCCTTGTCGGCCTGGATCATCGAACAGGCCTGCATCGATGCACGGCGCTGGCGCGAGGAATTCGGGTATAAGATGCGCGTGACGGTCAATCTCGCCGCCAGCCAGTTGCGCAACGAACATTTCGCCAGCGAGGTGGCCAACCTGCTGAGTCGACACAGCCTCGAGGCAGCGCGGCTGGAGCTTGAACTGACCGAGAACATGCTGGCCGACGACAATCCGCAGGTCATGCGTTTGCTGCATGATTTGGATGGCCTCGGAGTACGTTTTTCGCTCGACGATTTCGGCACCGGACAGCTCGCATTAGCCGGGCTGAAACGTATCCCGCTGTCTTCATTCAAGCTTGACCCGGTGTTCATCGGCGGCCTGCCGGACAGCGCGGTGGATCTCGCTATTGTCAAAAGCACCGTGGCGCTCGCGCACAATCTGCATGCGATCGTGATCGCCGAGTCGGTGGAAAACCTGGCCCAGATGCAGTCTCTTCAGAATCTCGGTTGCGACGCCATGCAGGGTTATTTCGTGAGCCCGCCTTTGCCGTTCACCGCGCTCATGACGTGGGTGGCCGAACAGGCCGCTGCAGGCCCGGCGCGCAGCACTATGCCGGTGCCGCGCGCGAGTTGAGGCTCACGGGCGGCGACTGCGCCGCCCTGGTTCCCGATCAGGCCAGCGCCGCGCGTGCTTCTTTGCAACGCTCACCGAGATAAGCCAGGGCCTCTTCGACCTGGTCAATCAGGACAAGGCACAGATCCCCCGCTTCAAGTTGCGCCAGGGCGGTGTCGATGGCGACAAATTCGCCGTTGATTTCCGTGACCTCGCGGGTGCGGGTCGCATTGCGCAAACCGTCGCGCAGCAAAGCCAGCACTTCACCATCGGCGCGGCCGCGCTGGCAGGCATCCTGGTAGAGGATGGCGGTGTCAAAGGCATTGCCGAGAATACGGGTCTGATCGCGAATGTCCTCATCACGCCGATCACCCGCACCGCTGATCACGACCAGGCGCCGCTTGGCCGGCAGCGCGGTCACCGCCTGCACCAGCGCCACCATCGCATCGGGATTGTGACCGTAGTCGGCGATGACGGTCGCGCCGCGATAGTCCATCACGTTGAAGCGACCGGGCGTCGCCGCCACACTCGGCACAAACGTCGCGAGTCCGGCGCGGATATGTTCCCAATCCACCCCGGCACCCCATGCTGCGGCCACCGCCGCCAGCACGTTCTCGACCTGAAAGCCGATGCGGCCGCTGAAAGTCAGCGGAATATCAGCCAGCGCGAGGCGGCATGCCTCGCTGCCTTCCACACAACTGATGGCGTCGCCGTCCACCACCACCACCCGTCGACCCTGGGCGCGATGGGTGACACTGATGGGATTGGCTGGATTGCGCGAAAAATAGATCACGCTGCCGGGGCAGGACGCGTTGCAGCGCGCCGCAATCGGGTCATCGGCATTCAACACCGCATAACCGTTAGGGGCGACGTTCTGCACGATGACGCGTTTCAAGACCGCGAGATCTTCGACGGTAGTGATGTAGTTCAGGCCGAGATGATCGCCGGTGCCGATATTGGTCACCACCGCGACCTGGCAACGATCGAAAGCCAGGCCTTCGCGCAGGATGCCGCCACGCGCAGTTTCGAGCACCGCCGCATCGACATCGGGGTGCATCAGCACACTGCGCGCGCTGCGCGGGCCGCTGCAGTCACCGCTGTCAATCTGGGTGCCCTGCACGTACACACCGTCGGTCAAGGTCATGCCGACCCGCAGGCCAGCCTGTTCGAGGATGTGCGCGGTCAGACGCACGGTGGTGGTCTTGCCGTTGGTGCCAGTCACCGCAATGACCGGAATACGTGCGTCGTTACCGGCGCCGAACATCTCGGCGATGATCGCCTCGCCGACCTTGCGGCCGGTGCCATAGGACGGCGAAAGATGCATGCGCAGGCCCGGTGCGGCGTTGACTTCGACGATGCCGCCGTTCTGTTCTTCGAGTGATTTCAGGACGTTCTGGCACACCACGTCGACACCGCAGATATCGAGGCCGACCATCTGCGCGGCCGCAACCGCGCGAGCCGCGAGATCAGGATGCACTTCGTCAGTGACATCGGTGGCGGTGCCACCGGTGGAAAGATTGGCATTGTTGCGCAGTACCACGCGCACGCCCTTGGCCGGCACCGAAGTCGGCGACAAGCCCTGCAGCTCGAGACAGGTGAAAGCGATTTCGTCAAAACGGATTTTAGTCAGAGAGGTGGCATGGCCTGAGCCGCGGCGCGGGTCGCGGTTCACTTCCTCCACCAGTTCCTTGACGCTGTGCACGCCATCGCCAATCACGAACGGTGGATCACGACGTGCGGCGGCGATGAGTTTGTCGCCCACCACCAGAAAACGATAATCGTGGCCAGGAATGTAACGCTCGACCAGCACTTTGGTGCCGGCTTCCATGGCGGCACGATAGGCTGCCTCGAGATGAGGTTTGGTCTCGATGTTGACTGTCACGCCACGGCCTTGATGGCCGTCCTTGGGTTTGACCACCACCGGCAGCCCCATCGCACAAGCCGCCACCCAGGCATCTTCGACGCCCGACACTTCACGACCATCCGGCACCGGCACACCAGCCGCCTTCAATAGCTGTTTGGTGAGCTGTTTATCCTGGGCGATGGACTGCGCAATGGCGCTGGTGCGATCGATTTCCGCCGCCTGAATGCGACGCTGGCGACTGCCCCAGCCAAACTGCACCAGAGAACCACTGGTCAGACGGCGATAGGGGATGCCGCGCGCGACGGCGGCGGCCACGATCGAGCCGGTCGACGGGCCCAAACGCTCGTCCTCGTCCATCTCCTGCAGACGCGCGACTTCCGATTCGACATCAAAAGGTGCGTCATCGAGTGTCGCCTGCACCAGGCGCTGGGCGATATCCAGCGCGACGCGGCCGACCGATTCTTCGCTGTATTCCACCACCACCTGAAACACCCCCGCATCGGGGGTGAGTCCACAGCGGCTGAAGCTGACCGGACAGCCGGCCTGAGCCTGCAGACTCAAGGTTGCGATTTCGATGACGTGGGCGGCCGAGCGCGGCACACCTCCGTCCGGCACCGGCAATACCTGCAATTGCGGATAGAGCGCGCGCAAGTGTTTGACGAAACCCGGCAAACGCGACAAATCGCGCTCGTCTTCATTGCAATGCACGACCGCTTCGATGGCCGTGCGGCGGCTCCACAGATTGGGGCCACGCAGGGCGCGTACGCGTTCGATTTCCATCGGCTGTGCTTCCCTCGAAAACTGGGTTTAGTGGGTAAGGGTGTTGGATTCGTCGGTCGCGGTAGTCGCCGCCGGAAAGCCGACGATACCGCTCACGATCAAATCTACCGGCACATTCGACGCCCACGCGCAGGCGGCTGCAGGCAGGCACTCGGGCGCATCGAAGGTCGGCGGCAGCGGCAGGCGCTCGGCCTGACCGTCGTGCGCAAAAACCAGTTCGTCTTCGTCGCGATAGACCGCGCGACGACCCTCGGCGAGAGCCGCGACAATCGCCGGCGACTGCGCGTCGCGGCTGTAGATCACGACTTCGCCGTCGCAATACTCGGCCAGCGCCAGCACACCTGCGTCATCGGCGTTCAATACCGCCACACCTTGCGGCAGCACGACGTCGATATGGGTGCGCAGCAATTTGGTCAGTTGTTCGGCGTCGACCACACCAAAACGGGCGAGTTTTTCGTCCGCCGCGAGGGAAGTCACCACACCCACCTGGCAGCGGTCATAGGGCAATCCCTCGCGCAGCAGACTCTCGGCAGTGGTTTCGATGACGGCCGCATTCAAGGTGCGATTGACCAACAGGCGCTGGCCGGCGGCCCAATGGGCCGCATCATTGTGATCGACACGGCGCTCGCCGAAATACAGACCATGTCCGCAGGCCACGCCGACGGCCACGCCATGCAGGTGCAACAAGAAGCCGACCATACGTGCAACTGCGGTCGTATCACGGCTGCCGCCGATGCCGATGAGCGGAATGCGGCCGTGATCGTCACCCGGGAACAGATGGCGCACGATCGCCTCGCCAGCGTGATGGGAGCCATTGGGGCCACGCGGCAGATGGGTCGGCAGTGCCGGCCCGGCATTGATTTCGATCAGCGCACCGGCCTGCGCGGCGAGCGGCTGCGAGATGTCGCGGGCAACGATATCGACACCCGCAATATCGAGGCCGACCACCCGCGCAGCGAGGGTCGCCTGCGCGACGATGCTGGGATGAACCTGATCGAGCACATCGACGCCAATCTTGGCGTGACGCGGCAATTCAACCACCACACCCGCGGCCGGCACCGCCTCAAAAGTCAGTCCCTGACGGCTCAGCGCCAGACGCACGGTAGGGAAATCTTCGAAATCCTCGATAGTCAGGTGCACCGCGGTGGGCTCACTGGCGTCAGCGAGCCGGCTCAAGGCGACGGTGAGCAGATTGTGCAGGGTGTCGCGACCATTGCCGGTCACCGGGAAAGCTTCGGCGCGGGTCGCGGCGACAACTTTATCGCCCACCACCAGCAGTCGATGTTCCTCGCCGACGATGTATTTTTCGACGATGACGGTCGAATCGACCTCGTGTGCGGCGGCAAATGCTGCGCGCACCGCGTCGGCATCATTGAGGTCTAGAAACACCGCTTCACCGCGGCTCGCTTCGCCCGGTTTGACCGCGACCGGGTAACCGATGTCTTCGGCCGCTTCAACCGCGGCGTCGGCGTTACGCACCAGTGCACCTTCCGGCACCGGGATGCCACAGGGCGCGATCAGTTGTTTAGCGAGGTCTTTGTCGCTGGCAATCGATTCGGCGATGGCCGAGGTGCGGTCGGTCTCGGCGGTCCAGATGCGGCGCTGGCGGGTGCCATGCCCGAGGATCACGAGGTTGCCCTGCGACAGCGGCACGACCGGAATTTTGGCATTGACCGCTGCGTCGACGATGCAGGCGGTGCTGGGCCCGAAACCCTTGCGATCGGCCAGCACGCGCAGTTCACGCAAGGTCTGGCCAACGTCGAACGGTTTGTTTTCAATCGCGGCCAGGATCAGATCGCACGCGCGCAGCAGGCAGGTGCGGGTCAGATCTTCCTGCGTGGTGCGCACCACCACGTGATAGATGCCGGTGGTGGCAGTGCTGCGCGCACGACCGAAACCGGCCGGGCGTCCTGCCTGGGTCTGCAATTCGAGCGTGACGTGCTCCAGAATATGCCCAACCCAGGTACCCTCCTCCAGGCGGCGTACGAAACCACCGGGCGCTTCATAACTGCACTCGTGCTTACGCAAGCCGGGCAGCCATTCCACCAGGCGCGGCACAAAACCCGGCAGGGTGTTGGACGGTGATTCCTCGAGGGCGCCGATGTCGACCAGCGCTTCGAGGGCGGGACGATAGGACCAGCGGTTAGGGCCGCGCAGGAAAATCTGATCGAGAATTCGAATGTCGTATTGATTCATCAGAAATGGCTGTTGGTGGCGGTACGGGCGGACCCGTTTCGGCGCCACGCTCACCGAGGGAAGCGGCCCCAGGCGGCAACGGCACCATCCTGTACTCGATCCGGCGATAATATAAGTAATGACTGCTCGTTCCCAATTTTCGCTTGTAGCCACGCTGCCTCAACACTGGCAGACCCTGGTCGCCAACCACATTGCCAGCACGGAAATCGTGCGGGCCTGGTTCGAGACCGACCTCACGGCGGAACTCCGCTACGCACGAGGTCTCGCGCTCCTGACCGATACCCGCATCGTGTATCTGGTCGAAGAGGCTGGGGCGCAAGACTGGGACCTTGGCAATGAACTTTTGCTGAATCACATCGAACATGCCGGGGTCGGCACGCTCGAGATCCTGCGCGGCGAGGAGCGACTCGGGCGCCTGCGCTTCACGCTCGCCCACGACTTGGGCGCCAAACGTTTTGTGGCCGAGGCCGAACGGGTGCTGGCCGGTGGCGCGCCGCTGCCGGAGCAGGTCGAGCACTGCCCGGTGTGCAATACCATGCTCGACGCGAGTCAGGACGAGTGCCCGGTGTGCGCGCAGCAATTGCACACTCCACCCTCGACCTGGACGCTGTTCCGCCTGTGGCGTTTTGCGCGGCCCTACCGCGTGCAGTTGTTCTTCGGCTTCATATTCACGCTGGCCTCGACCTTCGCCACGCTGATCCCGCCCTACCTGACCATGCCCTTGATGGACAAGGTGCTGATCCCGTTTCAGAACGGCACGCCCATCGACCAGCCGCTGGTGACCATGTATCTCGGCGGGCTGGTCGGTGCTTCACTGGTGGCGTGGCTGCTGGGCTGGGCGCGCAGTTACATTCTGGCGCTGGTCTCAGAACGCATCGGTGCGGATCTCCGCACCACGACGTTTGATCATCTGCTCAAGCTGTCGCTTGAATACTTCGGTGGCAAACGCACCGGCGACCTCATTTCGCGCCTCGGCTCGGAATCTGATCGTATCTGCGTGTTCCTGTCACTGCATGCGCTCGACTTCATCACCGACGTGCTGGTGATGCTGATGACCGCCGCGATTCTGTTTTCAATCAATCCGTGGCTGGCGCTGACTACTCTATTGCCGCTGCCCTTCATCGTGTGGCTGATTCATATCGTGCGCGAGAAGCTGCGCACCGGATTTGAGCGCCTGACACGCATCTGGTCGGAAGTGACCAATGTGTTGTCCGACACCATTCCCGGCATCCGCGTGGTGAAAGCCTTCGCCCAGGAAGAGCGTGAAGGGCAGCGTTTTCTGAAGGCGAATAAATACAACCTCGCACAGAACGATCGCCTCAACAAAATCTGGGCGCTGTTCACCCCGACCGTCACGCTGTTGACCGAACTCGGCCTGTTGGTGGTGTGGGGGTTCGGTATCTACCAGGTGTCCGAGCATGAGATCACGGTCGGTGTGCTGACTGCCTTCCTGGCCTATATCGGGCGCTTCTACACGCGCCTCGATTCCATGAGTCGCATCGTGTCGGTGACGCAGAAGGCGGCCGCCGCCGCCAAGCGCATCTTCGACATTCTCGACCATGTCTCGAGCGTACCGGAGCCGCAGACACCGCAGCAACTGCCCACCGTGCAGGGCCATATCGAGTTGCGTAACGTCGGCTTCCGTTATGGCAGCCGTGCGGTGGTGCGTGATGTGTCGCTCGATATCCAGCCCGGCGAGATGATCGGTCTGGTCGGCCAGAGCGGCTCGGGCAAAAGCACGCTGGTCAATCTCATGTGCCGTTTCTATGACGTCGCCGAGGGCGCCATCCTGCTCGACGGCGTGGACATCCGTCACTTGTCGATCCCGGATTTCCGCAAGAACATCGGTCTGGTGTTGCAGGAACCGTTCATGTTCTTCGGCACCGTGGCGGACAACATCGCCTACGGCAAACCGGCCGCGCCGCGCGAAGAAATCGTCGCCGCAGCACGCGCTGCCCACGCCCATGACTTCATTCTGCGCCTGCCGCACGGCTATGACTCGCTGGTCGGCGAGCGCGGTCAGCAGTTGTCGGGCGGTGAGCGTCAGCGCCTGTCGATTGCCCGCGCGCTGTTGATCGATCCGAAAATTCTGCTGCTGGATGAAGCAACCTCGTCAGTCGATACCGAGACGGAAAAGGAGATCCAGAAGGCGCTCGACAATCTCGTACGCGGGCGCACCACTATCGCTATTGCCCATCGCCTGTCGACGCTGCGTCAGGCCAATCGCCTGGTGGTGCTGGAACGCGGCCGCATTGTTGAAATCGGCGACCATGACACCCTGCTCGCCGAGGACGGTGCCTATGCGCGTCTGTACGAAGCCCAGGCGCGCATCGAGGCGGAGCAATAATGGAAGATTTCAGCTTAAGTCAGGACTCACGCGGTCGTCTTTATCTGCGGCTGGCGGACGGCACCTTGCATGAAGGTGTGGTGCCGGTGCGCGCTTTTCCTTTGAGTGCGCCCGACGAATGTATCGCGCTGGTGTCCAGCGGCGGCCACGAACTGCTGAACATCGCGCGCCTGTCGACCCTCGCCGAGCCGGCGCAAAGCCTGATTGCCGCGACCCTCGCGGCACGCGAATTCGTGCCAAAAATTGAATCGATTATCGAGTGCAGCGCGTTCGCCACCCCCAGCACCTGGACGGTGCGCACCGACCGCGGCCAGACCGAATTCGTGCTCAAAGCCGAAGAAGACATCCGCCGCTTGGGCGACGGCCGGCTCATGATCACTGACAGCCACGGTCTGCAGTTGGAGGTGGTCAACCAAACCCAACTGGATGCACACAGCCGCCGCATCCTCGCGCGTTTCCTATAGACGCATTACCACCCAACGGCGCGCGGGTGATGAGCGAGCTCAGCGTCATCACCTATAACCTGCACAAGGGGTTTTCCGGTGACGGCCGGCGCAACTTCGTATTGCCGCGCATGCGCGAGGCGCTGGCGGCGAGCGGCGCAGATGTGGTGTTCCTGCAGGAAGCGCAGGGCGAACACCGCCATCATGCTGCTGCCGTGCAAAACTGGCCACAGGCCTCGCAGTTCGAGTACATCGCCGACACGCTGTGGCATCACTACGCCTACGGCAAGAACGCGTTGTACGACCAGGGCCATCACGGCAATGCCATCTTGAGCAAGTATCCATTGCTGGAATGGCAGAACATCGATGTCTCTCCCTACCCGTTCGCCGCCAGTCGCAGTCTGCTGCACGGCTGCATCGAGATGCCGCAAGCCGCCGCGCGCGTGCATCTGGTGTGTATCCACTTCGGCTTCATCGCGCTTGAGCGGCGTCCGCAGATCCACAAATTGTGCGCCCACATCGAGGCACGTATACCGGCCGGCGAGGCCTTGATCGTGGCCGGCGATTTCAACGACTGGTGGGGTGGCGCCGAGCGCGAGTTCAACGCGGCGCTCGGTTTGCGCGAAGTGTTCCGCGAGCTGCATGGCCGTCATGCGCGCAGCTTTCCGGCCTGGGCGCCGCTGTTCCCGATGGACCGCATCTACTATCGGGGCCTCGAGGCACGCGCCGCCACCCGCCTGCACGGCCCGCCCTGGTCCGCGCTATCCGATCACGCCCCGCTGACCGCCTCGTTCATATTCTGAAGACATTATCAGCCCCCCATTGGGGCGTGGGCGCACCACCGCCGGCCTCGCTATCATTCGACTAGGTCGAACAATGGAGGGCGAGGCGATGTTCAAGGTGATGGTGATGATCAAACGTAAACGCGGCATGAGCATGCAGGATTTCATCAACTACTACGAGACGCGGCATGCGCCGCTCGGGGCGAGCAAGGTGCCCAACCTCAAACGTTATGTGCGTCACTTCATTCGCCCCTATGGCAATGAAGTCTATGGCGCCGATGCCGAACCGCCCTACGATGTGTTGACCGAGATCTGGTTTGACGACGAGGCCGACTTCAAGCAGGGCATGGCTTATCTGACCGAACCGGAGACCGCCGCCATCATCGGCGCCGATGAGGAAAACCTGTTCGAGAAATCCTCGATCCGCTTCATGATCATGGAGGATCACGAGACCACCATGCCGCCGCGCTGAGCGGCACATTGACGCGAGGTGCGAATGGATTCGCACCTACACCATCACGTATCTATTCGCGGCCTCATGCAGGTGCGATTTTAATCGCACACCCGCACTCCGCCCGCCTATAACCTCCTCAAGTCGCCGGCCTTTTCAGCCGCTACGCTTGCCGGTTGGGAAGCCGTCACGGCTACCGCCCATTGCGACTTTGAGGAGAGTTTTGTGAAGACTTCGTCCATAGGCACACGCCTGTTCATGCTCAATCTGCTGCTGTTGCTGGCGCTGTGCGCCGCTGGCGGCGCAGGAGTATATGGGGTGTCCGGGCTGGAACGTATGTTGGCCTTCGTGATGGGGCCGGCATGGCAGACCGCCGACAGTGCCATGGAATCGGAAATCGGCGTGCAGCGCGAAATGCTGGCCGTGCAGCGCGTGCTGCGTGAATCCGCCTCTGCCGCGTCCTTGAGCGCTTATGCCGAGGCTCACCAGTTCGCCGACGCCGCGATCTCACGGGTGTCTTCCAGCGCAACGCTGTTGCCGGCGCCGCTTATCGATGAGGCACAGCGAAGGCTGGGCGACTACACCGTACGCCGTGATGCGGTACTCGACCTGCTGCGTGACCCGCTGGCGACGAGCGACAGCCTCGACGTGGCGAGCGCCCAATACCATGACGCCGCACAACTCGTACTTGATGAGTTGGCCAGACTTGAACAGAGCGGCGTCAGTCTGATCGAGAATCGCAGCGGCGAAGTCGATGCACTGCGCACGCGCAGCTACTACGCCGTCGGCATCGCCTCAGGCGCTGGCTTGCTGATGTTCTTCTTCGCTACCTGGGTAACGAGCAGGACGGTGTTGATGCCGCTACGTGAATTCGCTGCCCATTTCCGCACCTTGAATGGTGGGCGCGGCGATCTGTCGGTACGCCTGGATGAGTCACGCACGGATGAAATCGGTCAGATAGCCAGCGGCTTCAACGGCTTCGTCACCATGCTGCGTGGTTTGATGGTCGACGTGGTGGAGACCAGCACACGTATTGCCGGCGCCAGTGCGCAGGTGGCGACGACGTCCGACCGCTCCAAACAGAACGTCCGCGCGCAAGTGGCGGAAACCGAGGCAATAGCTGCGGCTCTCACCGAGTTGGCCAGCAGCGCTCACAGCATGGCGCACAATACCGATACCGCGCTCGACGCCACCCATGAATCCCAACGCAAAGTCGGCGACGGTCGCAGCGTGCTCAGTCAGGTCATCACCACCATTTCCGATCTGTCGAACGACATTCGCGATTCGTCCGATGCGGTCGGCGAACTGCAACGCTCCAGCGGTGAAATCGGTCAGGTGCTGCAGGTCATCCGCGATATTTCCGAACAGACCAATCTGCTTGCGCTGAACGCGGCCATCGAAGCCGCCCGCGCGGGCGAACAAGGTCGTGGTTTTGCGGTGGTGGCGGACGAAGTGCGCACGCTCGCGCAGCGCACCGGCGAATCGACCACCGAGATCAACATGATGATTGAACGGCTGCAGACCGCCATTCGCCGTGTCGCCGACGCGATGGACGCCGGCCGCACACGCGCCGATCAGTCCGTACACGCAGCCAGTGTCGCTGGCGACTCACTGACCGCTATTGATGCCGCGGTGGGTCGCGCACGGGAGATGAATTCCGAGATAGCATCGGCCGCGCGCGAGCAAAGCCAGGTCATCGCTGATGTCGAGCGCAATATTCTGAGCATCCAGCAGGGCACCGATCGCACCGCCAGCGAGACCCACGAAGTCGGGCGCGCGACGCGTGAACTGTCAGAGTTGTGCCATACGCTGCAAAGCGGGGTCGGGCAATTCAAACTCGCCTGACGCAGGGCGTCAGCGCAACCTTAACCCTCGCGTTGTTTACGCAACCGCGCCGCCAGGGTTTCGAGCATCTCCAGCGCGAAATAAGGCGTCTGCTGCACCATAAACTGGAACCGTCGCGCATCGATTGGCTCGAGACGGCAATCGCCGCGGGCGATGGCGGTGGCGGTGCGTGGGCCCTTATCGACCAGACCCACCTCACCCAGGCAGGTGCCCGCGCCGATGGTATCGACCAGCGATCCGTTGACGATGATGTCAACCTCGCCCTCGACCACCACGTACATCAAACCACCTGGGGCGTCGCCCTCAGAAAAAATCAGGCTGCCGTTGGCAAACGCCAGCGCAGTATCGGAATCTTTGAACAACTGAAGATGCATTGACGTGCCCCGAACATGCTCGAACCGGACATAGTCACCACCCCATGTTGCAGGATGATGACTGGCAGGAAGCGGCTACACGGCAGCGCGACGGCCGGCAGGCCGCCGCGCACCGCGGGCGCTCAATACTTGATGCAGGTACCGCCGATCATGCGGCACGGATCGCCACCGTCGGTCTTGATGTCGCACTGCTCGGTGGTATAGGTGATGGTTTCGCAGGTCCAGTTGGTGCTGAAGTTCGGGTCGGTATACGGCACACTGGCGTTGCCGCCTTCATTGACGACACACAGCTTGGTGCCGCCTTGCGGCACGATGCGCGCAACGCCGCCGGTGATCTTGAGATTGCCCGCCGAGTTCGTATAGGACACCGACTGGCCGGTGGGCGTGACCAAGGTTACCGCCGATTCAAGCACATCAATCTGCGGGTTATAGGGCCCGAGCAGGCGCCCGGCGAACACCCCGCCGCGGCTGCGACGACGGTCATCATCGCTGCAGTTGTTGCCGAGTCTCAACTGCCAATCGAGCGGGTTGGCCGGATCGAAAGCGCTCTGGTCCGCGGTAAGCACGAAGGTCGCGCCGGCAGGCGGCGCAGCATTGAGCTGTGAGGTCTGCAGGTTGGATGCGATACGGCAGATGCCGAGGCTGAGCTGATTGCGGCCAAAGCCGGTGGTCGGGTCGCCGGCCCCTCCGGTCAGAAACTGCTGGCAACCAAGATCGCTCGCGGTTTTGAGGGTCTTGGTGACGCGGTTCGGAATCGCGATATTCAACTGGTTGGTCGCGAGTCCCGTATAACGATAATAGTAGGCCGTGCAACTGCTGGTGCCACCGGCTTGCAGCGTACAGTTCGTCAACGCCGAAGAGCCCAGGAATTCAATTACGCTCGAGCCGAAGTTCGCGCACTCGAATTTGCCGAGCTCCGCAGCTGAACACGCGCCATTGCCATCCGCCTCAGCGAAGGCGCCTGCGCCAAATCCACTTAATGCAAGGGCAAGCGCGACTCGCGCTACGATTTTTCTAGTGATTGTCATGAGGAACTCCGTGGTATAGCGATTGCTGGGCGACTTTGGTTATTAGTTACTGTGGAGCGTGCCGCCGCCGACAGACAGCGCTCCGTCACGCTCAGGGAAATGCCAATGTGATGCGCGAAAACACCGCGCGCGCCGGTTGGAACATCGGGTTGTCTCTATCGGTATCGAAGTAGTCGAATTGCCGATTCAGCAGATTGCTGGCGCCGAACGAGACAATGCCATAACGGTGGGGCAGCCGGTAAGACACTCCCATGTCAAGCAATGCAAATTCTTCTGCGCCACTTTGGAGCGCGCCCGAGATCAACTCGAAACGACCCTGCTGATGCACATAAGTGGCGCGCACCATTGCGCTGAATCCGTGCGGCAGGAAGACACTCACGCCGAAAGGCACACGATGGGTATCCATGCCCACCACACCATCGGCGAGTTTCGCTGAGCGCTGGGCGCGCTCATATTGATATTCGGTGCGCAACGCCAACCATTCACGCGGCGTCCAGAAGGCATAGAACCGGCCTTGCGCCTCCTGCCACGGCACACGACCAGCCGCCGGTGTCGCGCCCGAAAAATCCAGGAACGGCACTTCAAGGTCGCCCTTGGTCACTTCAACACCGGCATGAATGTCGGACGTCAGACGTTGGTCGACCGCACCGCCATACCGCCACGCACTGGTGCCGTTGATGTCGTCGAAGAACTGATTGAAGCCTGCGACCTGGGTCGGCTCGAGAGTCTGATCGGTCACCAGCGTGCGTTTCAGACTACGAAAGCCGGCGGCGCGGAACACCGTGCCGGCCCACGGCTCCCAAGTCACGCCAGCCTTGGGATTAAATTGATTGCGCACGCCAAGCTCTTCGCTTTGGCTGTCGAGGAAATCGCCGCTGCCGCCTATCGTGACCACCAGATTGGCAAGCGCACGAACGTTCGCATATAGATAGGTATTGATGTGGCGCGCGTCGTTTTCGAGCGTCGAAGCCAGAATGGTCGGCGGCGGAAAATCGAGGCCGATGCGTGAATCGATACGCGAATCGACATCGAAATAACCAAAGCCGCTGGTGAGGTTGACGCGACCATGACGGTATAGATGCTGCAGCTCGCCGCCATAGGCTTTATCGGGACGCTTGAGATCAATCAGGAACAGCGGCGGCCCTTCTTTCGGCGCGGGGTCGAGCAGACTGAAGTCCTGTTCCTGATAGGTGAATGAACCGAGCAGGGTCGAATTGGGCGCAAAATCGTGGCGCGTGCCGAAGCGGTAGACGTGTTTTTCGTCGCGATTGCGTTCGTCGGGTGAGAAGTTGTCGCGGAAAAAACGCTGAGTCAGGTCGCCGCGCTCGCTGTTGCGATAGCGATATTCGGCCTGC